>CALRNG020000057.1:0-11975 GCA_943369495.1 Rhizobium sp. Q54 | reverse complement strand
CGGCTGGTGACCGTGCTGGAGGAGCATCTGGGCCATGCGCTGGCCATGAAGGTGGAAGAGGCCAAGATCGCGCTGTCGGGGACCAGCACCTTCGATATCGACCTGTCGCTGGTCGAAAAGGGCCTGGACGCACCGTCCACACGCGGACGTCTGGGGGCGGCGGTGGCCGATCCGGTGGAGAAACTGGCCGCCATGACGACGGATTGCCTGCGTCAGGCGGGTTTGCGGGGGGATCAGGTGGATGCCATCTTCCTGACCGGCGGCTCCACCCTGCTGCCCGCCGTGCGCGGGGCCATCACGGGCGCGGTGCCGGAAGCACGGATCGTGGAGGGCGACAAGTTCGGGGCTGTCGGCCTGGGCCTGACCATTGAGGCCGGGCGGCGATATGGATAAGTCTGCAGACTGCCACCGAACCTTGGCGTTATTGCCCTGCAGCTGGTTTGAAACTCATACCCGCTGCAGAGGGATTTTTTTGTTGACGCGCCAGACACCCCGATTGTAATGTAAATTTACATTATTGTTCTCCGTTGAAGTATAGGTAGCATACTCATACATTGGGTTTGTTGCCTGTTTTTTTGTCGCAGTCTCGCACATATTTGTGCGGCGCTGTGGTTGATACGGAGAAGCAAATGCGGGCCGGCGAATTTTTAAAAAGACTCAAAGCCCTTGGCCGAGATCACGATGTGAGTGTTAGCTATGATCCCCGTAAAGGAAAAGGAAGCCCTGGTACCGTATATTATGGGGAGCGCTCGACCACACTGAAGGATCTAAACAAGGATATCAGCCCAGGTTTGCTGAGTGATATGCTCAATGATCTCGGTTTGAGTAAAAAGGACTTCTGGGGCTGAAGTCCAGGAGGATAAATCAATGCGCTATGCTTATCCTTATACTGTGAGCCAGGATGGGGAGTTCTGGATCACTCGCTGCCCCGATGTACGCGGGGCCGCTACAGATTCGCGCGACCGCGCCGAAGCCATCACAGAACTTCCAGACGCCCTGATCGCGGCTCTCCGCGGTCATATTGAGCTTGGTCATCCCATTCCAGCTCCCGGCCCGATCCGTTCCCCCGGTCAGATTGTCACCCTACCGCCGATTGTCGCCGCCAAACTGGCGCTTTATGAGGCGATGCGGGCCAAGGGCGTGAATAATTCGGAACTGGCGCGGCAATTGGGGCAGCAGGAGAATGCCGTGCGCCGGCTGCTGGACCTGGATCACCGCAGCCATATTGACAGTGTGCAGCAGGCGCTGGCCGTGCTGGGCCGCCGGTTGGTGGTGGAGGACGTGCCGCTGAACGCGGCCTGACGCCCGCCCCAAACCCCTCACATCCCGCCCTGACCCTTGGTCCCATGCGGTCGTTCGCCCATGCCGTGCGCCGAATAGCGGGCGACGGCGTCGAAGGCGGCGGAGCGGAACTGGCGGCGCCACAGGACGTAGGTCACCAGCGCCACCAGCGCGATGAAGGCATAGGGGTGGATCATCCAGCCCAGGCTGGCAAAGGCGTAGTAATAGCCGCGCAGACCGCGGTTGAAGCTGGTGATGGCCAGCGTCATCATCTTGGCCGCCGCCTTGGCGGTGGTCAGCGCCTCCTCCCCCGGGTCCAGCGGCGCACCACCGATCAGGGCGATGGTGTAGTTGAACTGCCGCACCGCCCAGGTGAAGGAGAAGAAGCTGTAGACGAAGATGGCCAGCAGCAGCAGCAGCTTGGCCTCGAACACCGTCCGGTCGGTGGGGTTCGTGAAGCCCAGTTCCATCACCACCTTGTAGGCGCTGTCGGACGAGGCCAGAACGCCCAGCAGGCCCGCCAGCACCAGCACCGTGGTCGAGGCGAAGAAGGAGACGCTGTGGATCAGGTGGCCCATCAGCATGCTGTCCATCACCCGGTTGTCCCGGTACAGCATGTTGGTCATCCAGCGGATGCGGATGCGCAGCATATGCTGGTTCAGGCTGGTGGGCGATCCCTGCCGCCGGTCGGTCAGCCAGCCATAGCCCCACCAGAGCAGCACGAACCAGACGAACGCCACCCCGTCGAGCAGCGTCAGGGACGTAAACAGCGGCGGCATGACAATCCCTCAGGCCAGGCGGTAACGCGGCGCCACCAGCCCATTGAGATAGGTTTTCAATTCGGGCGTCAGCGGCTCGAACTTCAGTGACACGGAACGGGCCGTGCCGTCCAGGCCCATGACCCGCGCCTGCACCGGAACCGGCTCTCCCGCACCCGGTGCAGCCACCAGCAGCGTGACCAGTTCGCCTTCCTGATAAAGGGCGGGATCGGCATCAATGGCCAATCCGCCGAAGGACCAGTTGCGGGTGCGGGCCGTCCCCTTGCGGCTGCCCACAGCCAGCGGGGGCTGTACAAAGCGGCGCAGGCGGCGGCGCTGTTTGGCATCGCCATCGCCAGCCCGCGTGGCACCGGCCAGATCGGCGCCGCGCATATTGACGCCGGTGACGATGGCGCCGGCCAGATCGGCCTTACGCAGGATGGCGCCCGACAGGGTCTGGGCCGTCAGGTCCACGCCGGCCAGATGCGCGCCGGTCAGGTTGGCCCGGCGCAGGGTCGCCCCGGACAGGACGGAACCGTCCAGCACCGCTTCCGACAGGTCGCTATAGGACAGGTCAGCCATTTCCAGACGGTTATCGGCCCAATTGGCGGAAATCAGCCGGCAGCGGCGTAAACGCGCCCCGGCCAGGTTGCGGCCATGCAGGACCAGCGGGTCCAGTTCCGCCATGTCCAGGTCCAGGCGCGCACCCTTGGCCCCGCCCGTTTCGATCCATTGTTCATGGCCATCGATCATGGCCGACAGTTCCGCCGTCGGGATGCGCCGCCGGCTGGGCGAGGCGATCATGGTCGTCACCCCGTCCGGCAGATGCTTGCCGCGCGACAGCATCTCGCTGTCAATCATGGTGCCGGCCAGCTGTGCGCCCATCAGGTTGGCACCCGTCAGGTCGACACCCAGCATGACGCATTTGGACAGGTCGGCCCCGGCCAGATCAGCGTCCATCAGATCCGCGCCGGTCAGGTCGCAGCCCGTCAGCTTGGCCGAACACAGAATGGCGCGTTCCAGCCGTGCCTCCGTCAGAACCGCCGCCCCATCGCGCTTGGTGGCGCCGCTGCTGTCGGACAGGGTACCGGAGCGGAAATCGGCGCCGCGCAGGATCACGTCGTTCAAGGTGGCGCGGTGCAGGTTGGCGCCGCGCAGGTCCGCCCCCATCAGGTTGGCGCCCGTCAGTTCCGCCCCTTCCAGGTCGGCCCCGAACAGGTCCGCGCGGGCCAGATCCGCCCCTTCCAGGTTGCAGCCTGACAGGTTGGCCCCGGCCAGCTTCGCCTCCGCCAGTCGTGCGCCCTTCAGCGTCAGGCCCGACAGGTCCTGAAAGGCCAGTTCGGCGCGCCGACCGCCCTTGCCGTCAAGCCATTGACGGTGAAGCTGGAATTCCTTGCGCAGGAATTCGACATCGCGGGCGGGCGGGCTGCTGTTGCTCATTGGTCGTTTGCCCCGAAAACCGGCATGGTTGAAGGTTGCACCCTACGCTAGAGAATAACGCTCCACAATGCGGCGAAGTGATGTGTTCCGGGAATGGTTGACCCAACCGGCAGGTCACGTATAATACGACCGTTCGTTCTTTTTATGTTTCAGACATCATGGACGCCAATATGACCCGCCGCACCCGCACCTATGACTGGGACGCAAGACCCCTGGACCCCGCCCTGCTATCCCGCCTTCCGGGCATTGAGATCATCCGCATGATCGCCCGCGGCGACCTGCCGGCGCCCAGCATTGCCGCGACCCTGGGCATTAGCCTGCTGCTGGGCGAGGTGGAAGAAGGCCGCGTGGTGTTCGAGGGGGAACCGGGCGATCATGTGCTGAACCCGCTGGGCACCGTCCATGGCGGTTTCGCGGCCACCCTGCTGGACAGCGCCATGGGCTGTGCGGTCCATACCTTGCTGCCGGCGGGGGCGGGGTACGGCACCGTCGATCTGAAGGTCAGCTTCCTGCGCCCCATCCTGCGCGATGCCGGCATGGTGCGGGTGGAAGGCAAGGTGATCAATGCCGGGCGTACCCTGATGCTGGCCGAGGGCCGGGTGGTGGGCCGCGATGATGGCCGTCTCTACGCCCACGCCACCTGCACCTGCTTCGTGCAAGCAGGCAAGTGAATCGCCTACACTATTATTTATTCATCTTCTAGTAGTCATCCGGCTGGTGCTGCTGAGGGTTGGTACAGGGACAGGGCGGCGGTGATGATATCGGCATTGCCCTGGCCGTGGCCTGCCCGGGCATGTCCCTCCTCGGTCGCGGCCAGACGGTAATAGTTCACCAGGAAGACCCGGATTGCCGCCGTCAGGGAGGCGGCGGCGGGCTTCCTTTCCACGATGCGGGTGCAGATATCATGGACGTTATGTCCTTCACGCGCCGCGACATCTGACAGCGCATCCCACATTTCCGGCTCCATCCGCAGGCTGGTGCGCTTGCCCAGCACGACGACGTTCCGGATGACCAGGGTGCTGCTGCCATCGGGCAAATCTTCACCAGAGAAACGCTTTGAACGCGGCGGCACGGGTCTCTCCCCACTGGACAGGAACGGGACGTATCCGCATAAAGCAATATGCAGATACATAAACCTATATGTCACGTCATATGACCAGATCAATCAAAATCAATCTTGGGTAAGTTGCGGTGATGAGAGAGGCTGAGGCGACGAGCGGGCATGACCCGTCACCTCACGCGCCTTACCGTTGCGTGGCATCTCGATGGCCTGACAATGTCGCAGCGGTAGCCTCAAGGAGGATCGGGCAGCCGTAACCGATACCCAGCATTTCTGGATCGAATTATGGGAAGTCGTCCGTGGGTTTTGTGTAATCGGATGGTTATGGTCGTCTGGTCAGATGCCAAGCCGTCGCCGATTACTCCGCCTCGGCCTCCAACGCCTCCATATCGGCGTCACTGAAGCCGAAATGGTGTCCGATCTCATGGATCAGGACATGGCGGACCAGATGCTCCAGATCCTCCCCCGTCTCGCACCAGTAATCCAGGATGGGTCGACGATAGAGGAAGATCAGGTCCGGTTCCAGGCGGGGCTGCGTCACGCTCTGCCAGGGCATACCCACGCCATGATAAAGGCCCAGCAGGTCGAACGGGCTTTCCAGACCCATTTCCCGTTCTGTCTCCTCGTCCGGAAAATCCTCCACCCGGATCAGGACATTGCGCACATGGGTGCGCAGCGCGTCGGGAATGCTCTCGGCGGCGCGGGCGGCGATGATTTCCATCTCTGCCAGTGTGGGAGCGGTGGTAAAGCGGCGAAGCGAGGTCATGGGATACCAATTGGGACAAAGGGAGTCAGGTCGCGATGGCGGCTTGACGCCGCCGCCGCCCCGGTCCACCTACAGGCCAACAAATCCTGATCAGGAGGAAGAGATGACGCAAGCCCAAACCGGCCGTCCGCCGAAACTGGACACCGACGCCGTGACGGCGTCCCTGGGGTCCCTGCCCGGCTGGACCCTGCGCGCCGATGGTGCCGCCATCGTCAAGACGTTTCGTTTCAAGGACTTCAACGAGGCGTTCGGGTTCATGACGCGTGTCGCCATCCTGGCCGACAAGATCGACCACCATCCCGAATGGTTCAATGTCTATAACCGCGTCGATGTCACCTTGAACACCCATGATGTCGGCGGTATCAGCCGCCTGGACATCGAGATGGCAACCTTCATGGAGCAGGCGGCTCGCTGACACGCGCTTCCGATGATCGTTGCCGATCATCGGCCTCAAACGCCGGCGTCCACATCCGTGGACTTTGGCTTGCGCGGCATG
Source organism: Rhizobium sp. Q54 (assembly GCA_943369495.1). Lineage (GTDB taxonomy): Bacteria > Pseudomonadota > Alphaproteobacteria > Azospirillales > Azospirillaceae > Niveispirillum. Next base: position 6,174 of record CALRNG020000057.1, on the reverse strand, counting down.
GGCCGCGCGGCGGCAGTCGCCGCCGTAACCAATCCCCGACAAGACAAGCTTATCGGGGATTGGTTGTTCCCGGCATCGCCGCCAGCATCGCGGTCACCAGCTTGGCGGCGTTGCTGGAGGCCAAAGCCATGAAGGTCGGGATGCGGTTTTCATCCGGATCAGCGCCGGCCAGATCGGACACAGACCGGAAGATGATGTAGGGCACGCCATTCTGTTCGGCGACCAGCGCCACGGCGGCGCTTTCCATATCCACAACCTTGGCCCCGATGGTGCCGTTCAGATAGGTACGCCAGCCGGCATTATCCATGAAAGCCGGACCCGATACCCCCTCCCCGCCCATGACAATCTTGGGGCTTGTCTCAAGACAGGCCTTGTTTGCGGCGCACTTATCCAGCTTCACCCCGGCCACCGCCTTCTCCGCCAGGGCCAGCAGACCGGCATCCACCTCAAACCAGAATTTGCGGATCGGCTCCGCATTGCCCGGCACGCGGACATAGGCGTTTGACGGTTGGATCACGCCATAGGCGGGATAGGGCAGGCTTGCCCATGGCACGGGCTTCAGGGTTCCGTCCGCGCCTTCGCGCACGAAATGGCTTTCCAGATACTGGCCCCAGCGGCGGGGGACAGCCACGTCGCCGATATGCAGGTTGGGGTCAAGGCCACCTGCAATGCCGCTGAACAGCAGGGCATCGACCTTGAACCGGTCCAGCAGCATCTGTGTCGTCATGGCGGCATTCACCATGCTGACGCCCGACAGGACCAGCACCACGGGCCGGCCCGACAGGGTGCCCAGCGTGAAATCCACGCCGTGCACGGAAATCACCTTCTTGTCCTGGGTGGCCGCCAGCAGGGTGACCAGTTCGGGTGCGAAGGCGGACATCACGGCGGTGCGCGGTATGGCGTCCAACAATTCCGCCCGCGCCGGCGCCATAAACAAGAACAGGGCCAGAAGGGCGGGGATCAGCCGGGTCATGGGGACGCCATCCATGTTGCAGTGCAGGGTAACCATGGTGGCGGCTGACAATCGGATCGTCAACCGCCGCCATTCACGTCAGGCTTTCTTGATCCAAGCCTCAACCTGTTCGCCCAGAACCTCCAGCGGGACGGCACCGGTGCGCAGGACCAGATCATGGAAGGCGCGCAGGTCGAACTTCGCCCCCAGCGCCTGTTTGGCCCGGTCGCGCAGGTCCAGTATCTTCAGCATGCCGACATAATAGCTGGTGGCCTGGCCGGGATTGACGATGTAGCGGTCGATCTCCCGGATCACCTGTTCCCGGTTCAAGGGCGTGTTGGCCACGAAATAATCGATGGCCTGTTCACGGGTCCAGCGCTTGGCATGGATGCCGCTATCCACGACCAGCCGCACCGCCCGCCAGATCTGCGTCGTCAGGCGGCCGAAATCGGCATAGGGGTCCTGGTAGAAACCGTATTCCTTGGGCAGGCGTTCGGCATAGAGACCCCAGCCCTCAATATAGGCGCCGAAGAAGCTGTAGCGGCGGAAATCCGGCACATCGCCCAGTTCCTGGGAAATGGCGATCTGCATGTGATGGCCGGGGATCGCCTCGTGATAGACGATGGCGTCGATCTGCCATTTCGCCATTTCGCGCATATTGGCGAGGTTGGCGTAGAAGATGCCGGGGCGGGAGCCATCGGGCGAAGGCGGATTGTAAAAGGCCGGCGGAGCGGACTTTTCACGGTAGGGCTCCACCCGCTTCACAATGACCGGCGCCTTGGGCTTGGTGATGAACCATTCGTCCAGACGCTTGGCATAATCCGCGATCAGTTTCTCGCAATGGGCCAGATAGGCGGCACGACCGGCATCATCGCCGCTGAAGTAGAATTTCGGATCATTGCGCAGATGTTCGAAGAATTCCGGCAGGCTGCCATGGAATTCCACCTGCCGCATGATGCCCTGCATGTCCTTTTGCAGCAGCGCCACATGCTTCAGACCCAGTTCATGGATCTGATCGGGGCTCATGTCGGTGGTGGTGCTGTTCTTCACGCAGAAGCGGTAATAGGCATCGCCGTCCGGCAGCTTCCAGACGCCATCATCATGGGTGGCCACGGCCTCCAGCTTGACCACGGCGGCGTCCAGCGCCTCATAGGCGGGCTTGACCTTACTGGTCAGGATGCGGGCGGCGTCGGCCAGCAGCTTGTCCTTTTCACCCTGCGCGATGGTCAGGGCGGCGATCTTCTTCTTGAAGTCGGCGTACAGCGCACTGTCCGGCCCTTGATCAAAGGGGGCACCGGTGATGACGGAGCGGATGTCGGGCCGCATCTTGGTCAGCGAGAACCGGGGCGGCACCACGCCGCGCGCCGCCGCATCCTCACCGCGGCGAATAACATTCTGGATGACGGCAGAGATGCCATTGAGACGCGCCAGATAGGCCCGCGCGTCGGAGACATCGTCAATCCGGTGCTGATTGGCCAGGAAGCTGGGGATGCCGGTATGCCGACCATAGAGATGGTTGATCGGGTAGCGGTGGTTGCGCCAGCGGTGCCCCTCGATCTCCGTCTCGCACTGCGCCTCGAACAGGCGGAAATTCAGCCGGTCGGTGGCACCCAGCTGTGCGGGATCCCAACCCTGGCGCAGCAGGTCCAACGCCTGACGGGTGCGGGCGATGGACGCGTCGGCAAAGGCATCGCTGCCATCATTCCAGCGGTCATAGCCCGTCTTGCGCCCGCGCTGCGTCTGGGTTTCGGGCGACAGGGATAGGTCAGCCTCATATAATTCCGCGAAGAAGGCATGAAGGGCGGCGGCATCGCCCTTGCCCTTCGGCGTGGCGGCATCCGACAGGGACAGGGGGCCGGGCAGGCCTTGCGCGAAGGCGGGTAGCGGGGTAGCAGCAGCAAGCGCCAGACCAGCCGTACCGGCCAGGAGCTGACGACGGGAAAGACGGTGACGCATGGATCGCTGTTCCGTTTGTTATGATGATCTGGTCCGATGTTTCATGTGAAACATCGGGGTTCAATCCAGGTTCACGACGCCAGCCAGGCCGCGTTCTTCAGGCCGTTAACGAAGGCCTCGTGCGCGGCCAGTTCATCGGGCAAGGGCGCATGCGGGCGCGGCGGGCGGGCGGTGCGGGTCACGCGCGCCGGCCCCGTATCCAGGCCCCCTTGTTGGGCGGCGACCGGGCCGCCGGCCAGCACCAGATCGGGCTGACGCCCGCCCATCAGTTCCAGATAGACCTCGGCCAGCAACTGGCTGTCCAGCAGCGCGCCATGCAGGGTGCGGTTGGAATTGTCGATCTCAAACCGCCGGCAGAGCGCGTCCAGGCTGGCCGGCGCGCCGGGGAAGCGCTTGCGCGCGATCTTCACGGTATCGACGACGGGGTTGGACAGCTTCGGCATGCCGATCCGCACCAGCTCCATATTCAGGAAGCCGATATCGAAGGAGGCATTGTGGATCACCAGCTGTGCATCGCCGATGAAATCCAGAAAATCGCCGACCACGGCGGGAAAGACCGGCTTGTCGGACAGGAAGGCGGAGGACAGGCCGTGTACGGCCTCCGCCTCTGCCGGCATGTCCCGCTCGGGGTTCAGGTAGGTATGATAATGCTGTCCCGTGGCGATATGGTTGAACAGTTCCACACAGCCGATTTCGACGATGCGGTCGCCGTTCAACGGGTCGATGCCCGTGGTTTCGGTGTCGAGAACGATCTCGCGCATGGGCGTTAAACCTTTCGTGTCGGCGACCAGACCTGGCCCTGACGGTGTTTCATGGTCGCCACGATGCGGCGCAGGTGGATCAGCGTCAAGCGTCGGCCCAGACCGGTGGGCACGACAAAATCCGCCCGCCGTCGCTTCACGACGTCAGGCACCTGCCGGGCCAGGATGCTGGCCAGCTTCGCCCCGCTCATGCCGGGCCGGGCCAGCACGCGCTGACGCTGCAGCCAGGTCGGCGCCGTCACCACGATCACGGCATCCACGCGGCCCTCCCCCTTGGTTTCATAAAGCAGGGGGATGTCCATGACGGCCACGGGCACACCACGTCGGGCGCAGCGTTTCAGGAAATCATCGGCATCGGCCCGGGTCAGCGGATGCACCGCCGCCTCAAGCCGTTTCAGCGCGTCTGGCTTGCCCAGCACTGCCGCCGCCAGGGCCGCACGGTCCACGGCCCCGTTCTTCACGGCATCGGGAAACAGGGCCTGGATGGCCGGTACCGCCCTGCCACCCCGCGCATAGAGCCGGTGGACACTGGCATCGGCATCATGGACAGGACAGCCCAGGCGGCGCAGCATGGAGGCCGCCGTGGATTTTCCCATGCCGATGGAACCGGTCAGGCCCAGGATGATCATCGCGGGTCCAGCACGAAGCGGCGCAGATCATCGCTCACCTGTGGATCGGTGCCGAACCAGGCATGGAAGCCGGGCCGCGCCTGATGCAGCAGCATGCCCAGCCCATCGACCACGGGATTGCCCCGCGCCGCCGCCGCCGCCAGCAAGGGCGTGACCAGCGGGACATAGACGATATCGGTGACCAGGGCATCGACCGGCAGGGCCGATAGGTCGATTTCCAGGGGCGGATAGCCGTTCATGCCCTGGCTGGTGGAATTGACCAGCAGTACCGCCCCGTCCAGGGCCGCATCACGCCCATCCCAGGGCCCGACCTTGATGCGCGGATCGCCCAGATCGGCGGCGATTTCGGCGGCCCGCGCCTGCGTGCGGTTCAGCAGGCGGATTTCAGGGGCACCGGCATCCAGCAGGGCCACGACGATGGCCCGCGCGGCGCCCCCCGCCCCCAGCACGACCGAGGGCCCGCGCGTTACGGACCAGGTGGCGGGTGCTGTGGCCACCAGATTTTCCCAGAAGCCGAAAGCATCGGTATTGCGGCCTTCCAGGGTGCCGTCATCGGCCACGATGATGGTGTTGACGGCGCCGATGCGCCGCGCACTGCTGTCCAACCGGTCAACAAGGCGGAACGCCACCTCCTTATGCGGGATGGTGACGTTGCAGCCGCGAAACCCCATGGCGGGTAAGGCCCGGATGGCCTGTTCCGCCCGGTCGGGCGGCACCGCCAGCGGCACATAGGCCCCGTCGATCCCATAATGGCGCAGCCAGAAGCCGTGCAGCAGCGGGCTGCGCGAATGACCGATGGGCCAGCCCATGACACCGGCGATCAGCCCCTTGCCTGTCAACATTCAGATACTCTCCCGTCAGGCCGGCAGCAGCTTGCGCACGCGCAGGAAATCCAGCAGCGGCAGCAGCGGCAGGCCCTGGATGGTGAAATGGTCGCCCTTCACCTTGTTGAACAGCTGCGCACCCAGCCCTTCCACCTGATAGGACCCGGCGCATGACAGGACGGCATCCCCCGCCGCCTCCAGATAGCGCTCGATAAAGGCATCCGACAGGGAGCGCATGGTCAAGGTGGCATGGTCGATATGGTGCCAGACGCGGGTGCCATTATGGAACACGACGACAGCGGAATAGAGCGTGTGGGTCCGCCCTGACAGCAGGCGCAGATGGTTGGCGGCATCGGCCCGGTCCGCCGGCTTGTCGAACCAGCGACCATCGCACTCCAGCATCTGGTCGCCACCCACCACATAGGCGCCGACATATTTGCGCGCCAGCTTGGAGGCTTTCAGATCGGCCAGGGCCTCGGCCACCTCCGGCGGCTTCATGCCGGCGGCCTTGCCGGACAGTTTGATCTCTTCCTCATCCACGCGTGCGGCCTCGGCATGCACCTCCACCCCGGCTGCCTCCAGCATGCGGCGGCGGGAGCTACTGGCGGAGGCCAGGATGATCGGTTCAGTCGTCAGAAAGGATGGCATCACTGATCCCCCTTGATGCCATCGACGGCGGCGGCGGCCTGGGGCCGGCGGCGGGCGAACAGCATCATCACCTCTGCCGCCGTCTCCTCGATCGAGCGACGGGAGACATCGATAACGGCCCAGCCCTTGCGCGTGAACAGGCGCCGTGCCTCCAGCAACTCCTCCCGCACCCGCTCGGGATCGGTATAGGAGGTGTCGTCGCCCTGGTTCAGCAGTTTCAGGCGATTGCGCCGGATCTGGACCAGCCGTTCCGGATCCTTGGTCAGCCCGACGATGAGGGGCCGGGTTAGTTGATCCAGCTCCGGCGGCAGGGGGCAGCCCGGCACATAGGGGATGTTGGCCGCCTTGATGCCGCGATTGGCCAGATAGATGCAGGTCGGCGTCTTGGAGGTGCGGCTGACCCC
>CALRNG020000056.1:0-12035 GCA_943369495.1 Rhizobium sp. Q54 | reverse complement strand
CCGCCGCCGCGCCGCACATGCGGCGTAGCCAAGCCAGCGGATGCTGGCGCCGGCGATTGAGGGGCAGGAAAGATTGACCAAAGGTCAAGATTTCATGCCGCTGGTATGAGGGGCACCAGCAGGTGTGAATCATAGACGCCCCCCGTCTTCACGACATGCTGTCCGCGATTGCGCACATCCTCATGCCGTGCGAAGGCCAGGCCGTAGCGATCCTGGTCATAGATATCGCGCCCCTGCACGGTCAGGCGCAGCCCCTCCCCCACCGCGAAGCGGACGGATGTGGGCCAGATCTCGATCTCCACCGGAACCGGCGTTCCCGCCGGCAGGGGCACTTCCCGGTCGTGACGGTGAAGAGGCTGCCAGGGGGTGGACCTGTCCATGTCCAGTTCCCGATGGGAAGCGCGCAGCCAGCCCAGCGCCAACGGCCCGTCATCGTACAGCGCATAGAAGGTGAAGGGCACGCGGTCACCCGAGCGGTCGATCTTGTCCAGTCCCACGAACAGGTCCATGTCGTCGGCCCCATCCGCCTGCACCCACAGGCGCAGTTTGAAATATCCGGTCAGCTCCGTTTCCCTGTCGAATACGATATCGAAGGTCGTGCGCCCGGTCGTCGCGTCGTAGCGCGCTTGCGCTTGCCCGGCGGCGGGGGTCGGCGCAAGGGTGCCATCCGTCGCGTCCACATACAGCGGCTGGTAGCAGGTGCGCGCCAGCGGCCACGCCGCCTCGTCCCGGAAAGCCCCGTCGCTGCCGGCCTCGCGTATCTGTATGCGCACGGGCGGCCATTGCAGAACACCGGTATCCCGCCCCTTCAGGAACTGGTCGAAGAACCGGCGCTGCAGCTCGACATTTTCGGGCGTGTAATAGTGGCGCCACTTCTTCTGGCCATGCACCAGCAGCCATTTCTGGTCCGACGCGATCCGCTTGTACGCCTCCAGCGTGCCGCGCGTGTGCAAGCCGTGATCGGACCAGCTGGCCACAATGAAGGTGGGCAGGTCGATCGCCTCCAGGACAAGTTCCTTGCTGTGCCAATAGGCATCGATCAGGGGATGGGCCTTCACATTGCCGGCCGTATCCTCGGTGCGTGTCGTGGACCAGTTCAGGCTCATCGTCGCGCGTTCGACAAAGTTGGTCTCGCGGATGCCGCCATGGAAGGCGAATTCCCGATACCAGTCGGAAAACCCTTCCCACGGGTTCAGCGCGGCCAGATGCGGCGGCTTCAGCGGCGCCACCAGATACTGGATACAGGCGAGATAAGAGACACCCGTCATCCCGACCTTGCCATTGCACCAGGGCTGCACGCCGAGCCATTCAATCAGGTCGTAACAATCCTCCCCCTCGCCGATGCCATTATGGCGAAGCTCCCCTTCGGAAAGCCAGGCACCGCGCGGGTCGGGATAGCAGATGGCATAGCCGTGACGGCACCAATAGGCGGGGTCCGGCGCCTCGAATGCCGTGTGGCGGGAGTTCCAGCCATCCTCAATTCCTGCGGGCGGCCAGAGATTGGCGGATTTGCCGTGCTTGCCATAAGGGCTCCAGGCCAGAAGCACAGGCAGGTCCCGCTCACCGGCATCCCCTTCCGGGCGGTAGAGATCGACATAGATCATCACGCCGTCGCGCATCGCCACCGGCAGGTTGCGTTCGAAAACCAGACCATCTTCCACGACCCGCGCATAATCCTTGGGCGGCAGGGGCGGCTTATAGGGGTTCTTCGCCGGGTCACGGCCCGGGATCATCTTCAATTCGAAACTGTCGGGCATGCCCGTCTCCGTCCCTTGTTTTCCGGCCTTATCCGACGGTCATCCGGTCGCACGGCCGTTCATTCATTGATTAATCATCATAATTCAAAATCACCCTCTTGCAAGGGCCGATCGATAATAATATTGATTTCTCAATGAATGACGGGAGGACATCACCATGACGGACGATAATCCGCTGGCCCTGCGGCACGCGCATGTGTTCGACATCCGCATCAATTTCGACCGCCGCTGGATGACGGGGGCGATCCACCAGGGCGGCCCCAACCATGGCTACACCTCGGTGGGAGAGGGATGCACGGTCAGCGGTCCGCGTCTGAAAGGCAAGCTGGTGGATCACAGCGGTGCCGACTGGCCCGTGGTCCGTGCCGACGGCGTGGTCGAACTGAACGCGCACTACATGATACAGGCCGATGACGGGGCGCTGATCTATATCCGCAACCTGGGTTATGTGCATGGCCCCCTGCAACGGCCGGGTTATCCGCCGCTGACATCCTATTTCCGTTGCACCCCCTATTTCCGCGCGCCGGACGGGCCGCATGAATGGCTGAACCGGACCGTGATCGTCGGCGTGGGCCAGCGCCGGCCCAAGGTGAAGCCGGAGGATGAACCCGACCATTCGCTGTTCCGCTATTACGCCGTTCTGTGACCCGTCCGGCGGAGCGGCAGCCATGACCGATATCAGCCAGCGCCAGCGGCTCGACCTTTATATCGCCGCGCTGAACCGCGACGATCTGGAGGACGTGGCGGCCTTCTATGCCCCGGCCTTGCACATGACCGATGATCAGGGGGGGTTCCAGTCCGGCGAAGCGGTGATGGCGTTCCATCGCCGGTTCACGTCGAGGTTGGAACTGTTGAACTATGTCGACCGTCCTGGCCGGATCGCCGCGGAAATCAGGTGGACCCTGCGAGCGCGGGAGGATCTCACCGATCCGTTGGCAAAGGGAGAGACGCGGACCTGGGTCAGTTTCACAATGATCGACATGGCCGACGGCCGCTTCACGCGTATCCGGTCGGCCCCGTACAAGGCTGCGCCATGACCAACATCGATGCCGCCGCCGCCTTCGCCCGCTATATCGCCGCCTTCAACGCCGGCGATTTTGAAACGGCCTGTTCCTATTATGCCGACGATATCCGCCTGACCATCGGCAATGGCCGCGAACTGCGCGGCCGGGCGGAAATCGTGCGCTTCTATACCAGCGTACGGGCCGTCACCCGGCGCACCATCAAGGTGCTGGATTGCTTCGCCAGTGAAACGCTGCTGGCTGCCGAACTGGAATCGGAATTCCTGGCGGTCACCGACGTGCCGGACTTCACCTCCGGCCCGATGCGCCAGGGTGACCGGATGTATATCAACAGCTTCGCCTTCTACGCCATCGACCAAGGCCGGTTCAGCCGTATCCGTGCCACCGTTTTCAAGCGGGTGTGGAAGCGGCATGTCGATCCCGACCATCATTGAGATTTCACATCCCCCATAAGGGGGACAGATGTTTTCCTTTCCCGCCCGCATAGTTGGCCCATCGAACCGGGGAACACCCGGCGCCAAAATCGGGAGGGGGACGTGACCGGATTGTCACCCACGGGCTATGACCTGCCCGTCTATGATTATGTGCGGCCACCGGAATTGTCGGGATCGGGCCGGGGCCGGTATCCGGTGGTCATCGTCGGTGCCGGTTTGGCCGGCCTGACGCTGGCCTGTGATCTGGCCAGCCGGGGCGCTTCCAGTATCGTGCTGGACGAGGATGACACGGTGGGCGTGCGCGGCGCCTCCAGCCGGGGCATCTGCTACGCCCAGAAAAGCCTGGAGATTTTCGACCGGCTGGGCATTTACCCGCGCATCCGCGACAAGGGCGTGACCTGGTCCGTCGGCAAGGTCCTTCGCGGCCAGGACGCACTCTACCGGTTCGATCTGGCCGAGGGCAGCCGGTCCGCCCAGCCGCCCTTCATCAATATCCAGCAATTCTATGTCGAATGGTTCCTGGTGGACCGTATCGGGGAACTGGGCCGCACCGACCTGCGCTGGAAGAACCGGGTGACCGGCATCCATCAGGACGGCGATGGCGCGGTCCTGAGCGTAGAAACACCCGATGGCCCCTACACTCTGGAAGCCGACTGGGTGATCGACGCCTCCGGCCATGCCAGCCGGGTACGGCAGTCCCTGGGCCTGCCGACACGGGGGGAGTTGGGGGAGGATCGCTGGTGCATCTCCGACGTGCGCTTCCATAAAGACCTGCCGGTGGAGCGCTGGACCTGGGTGGAGGCACCGTTCAACGAGAACCGCGCCGTCTGGCAGCATCTGATGGCCGATGGCGTCTGGCGCATGGATTACCAGATGCTGCCCAACACCGACCCGCAGGAGGCCAGCCGGCCGGAGGTGGCGGCGGCAAGGCTGCGTGATCAGTTGGGGCCGGATGTAGAATTCGATCTGGTCTGGGTCGGCGCCTATGCCTATCGCACGCAACTGATGGATGATTTTCGGCATCAACGGGTGTTCTTCATCGGCGATGCGGCCCATGTGAAAAGCCCGTTCGGCGCGCGTGGCGGCAATAGCGGCATTCAAGATGCCGAGAATCTGGCCTGGAAGCTGACCCTGGTCCTGACAGGTCAGGCGCCGGAGACGCTGCTGGACAGTTACCACGCCGAACGGCGCCCGGCGGCGGTGGAGAATATCGCCGTCACCCGCCGCTCCGGCCGGTTCCTGGCCCCGCGCACCGAGATTGAGCGGATGTTCCGCACGGCCGTGATGGATCTGGCGGTCGATCATCCTTTCGCTCGCCTGTTGCTGAATACCGGACGCATGTGCGTGCCCCACCCTTATGCCCAATCGCCCCTGACCACGGGCGAGGCGGGCCAGGCCATGCCCAATCTGACCCTGGGCAGCCGGTCCCTGGGGGGGATGTTGCGGGGTGAGGGGGCCTTTTTCCTGGCCCTCTGGTGTCCGCGTGACGGGGAGGACGGGCTGGGCCGCGCCCTGTCGCACCTGACCCGCGAGGGCTGGCCCTTGCAGGTGCAGGGTATTGGCGCCGATGACCAGCAGACATTGGGTATGGCGCCGGGGGAGGTGCTGCTGGTCCGGCCCGACCTGCATCTCGCCGCCCGTCTGCCTGATGCCGATCTGGATCAGGTCCGAGGTGCGCTGGCGCGTGCGACCGGCCGGACCTGACCGAAGGGAGGAAACAAGATGCGCTCAAGCCCCAACATTCCCAATCCGGACGCGTTTTACGAGGCGTTGCTGGATATGCATGCCGGGCTGCCGGCGGCGGAAAGCCACGCGCTGAACGCGCGGCTTGTCCTGCTGCTGGCCAATCAGATCGGGGATCAGGCTGTCCTGATGTCCTGTCTTGAAACAGCACGGGATACCGCCACCCAACGGAGGAACGATCCGTGACCCAATCCTTTGCGTCCGCCGCCGACAATGTCCAGCAGACCCCGCAACTGGTCGAATTGGCGCGCGGTGTCTATGGCTATATCAGCGATTTCGACCCGAATTGCGGCTTTGTCGTCGGCCCGGACTATGTCGTTGCCATCGACACCCGCGCCACGCCCGCCCTGGCGCGGGAGATGCTGGCCGCCATCCGCAGCGTGACCGACAAGCCGGTGCGCTATGTTTTCCTGTCCCATTACCACGCAGTGCGGGTGATGGGAGCGTCGGCCTTCGATGGCGCGGCCCTGATCGCCAGTCAGGCGACGCTGGACCTGATCACCGAACGCGGGCCGGATGATTTCGAGTCCGAGGTTCGGCGGTTCCCCCGCCTGTTCCGGGGGGTGGAGGAAATCCCCGATCTGACCTGGCCCGATCTGGTTTTCGACCAGGGCCTAGCCCTGCGTCTGGGTGACCGCGACCTGCATTTCCGGCATCTGGGGCGGGGCCACACGGCGGGGGATTCCATCTGCTGGATACCGGATTGCGGTGTGCTGTTCTCCGGCGATCTGGTGGAAAACCGCTGCGGCGTCTATGCCGGCGATGGCTATGTCGCCGACTGGATCGACACCCTGGCCCGGCTGCGCGACCTGCCGGCCACCACCATGGTGCCGGGTCGCGGGGCCGCCCTGCGGTCGCGCACGGCAGTGGAAGGGGCGATCACGGCCACACAAGGCTTCCTCACCACCTTACGCGATGTGGTCGCCCATGCCCATGCGCAAGGCGCCGATCTGAAAGCCTGCTTCCAGGCGGCAGAGCAGGCCATGACCCCGCTTTATGGCGACTGGCCGGTCTTTGCCCATGTGCTGCCCTTCGATGTGGCGCGCATTCTGGAACAGGTGCAAGGCGGCGAACACCCCACCCCCTGGACCGCCGAGCGTGATCAGGCCCTGTGGGCGTTGCTGCGGGGATGATGCAGATGCCGGGATCAGTCGGGGCGCATCAGGCGTGGCAGGTTGCGCAGGCACAGGGCGAACAATTCCGCCTGGGACGCGATGCCCAGCTTCTGATAGGCGCGCTTGCGCAGGGTGATCACCGTCGAGGGGCGCACGCCCAGGTCGGCGGCGATGCCGTCCGTCTGATAGCCCAGCACGATGCGGCAGCACACGGCCAGTTCGCGTGTGCTCAACGTCTCCTCGGCCAGTTCAACCAGCCTTTCGACAAAGGGCAGGGTCCGGCCGGCATTGATGTCCGATTGCACGATGTAATGGGCGCAGTGCTGGCGCACGATACTGGTCAGCAGGGGCGTGATCGCGGACAGCAACGCGACTTCCCCGCCCGTGAAGGTACCGGCGCGCAGCGAGCGGTAGAAGTTCAGGTAGAAGGCCATGTCCGAGGTCCGCCAGATATAGGACACCTTATCGACGATGCCGACGGTCGTATAGAAGCGGCGCAGATAGTCCTGCTTGGCCACACGGGCCGGGTCATGGCGGCGGAAAATCACCTTGCGGCTGCTGGATATGCGCGACAGTTCCGCGAAGTTGGGGTCGAACGCATGCAAGCCGGCGACATAGTCGCGGCCAAGCGACTGCACTGTCGCCCGGTCCAGCAGGCTGGACCCGCCCATCTGTTTCAGCCCCGCCGCCTGCGAATAGCAGAGGATGGTGCAATGATCGACGGGGATCAGCCTTGCCACGGCAGCCAGCAGCGCATCGTCGAAGCGAGGCCGGCCGATGGCGGCCACCGCGTCGGACAGGGCGCAAAGCCTGAACGTCAGATCGTCCGGGGTGCCGGGCACCGTCATGACCGGGCCTCCCGGTGCGGCAGAACCATAAACTGATAAAGCCAGAGGGGGAGAGGATGACATTGGAACTTGTGGTGATCGATGTGCGGCCCGGTGCCGCCATGGAAAGCCAGTCGGGGCTGCAGATGCTGCGCCCCCGTATCTATGGCGCCTTTGCCCGACCGCCAGGTGCGCGCACGGCCGCCCTGATCATGCATCCCACCAGCAATTTCATGGGCCATTACCTGCTGGCCCCGCTGGCGGCGCGCGGCATTGCCACCCTGGCGCTGAATTCGCGCTATATGGGCAATGACGCGGTGCTGCTGCTGGAACAGGTGATCCAGGATATGGGGGCCGGGGTGGCCTGGCTGCGGCGGCAGGGGTTCGACCGGGTGGTATTGATCGGCAATTCCGGCGGGGCGGCCCTGTCCGCCCTTTATCAGGCGCAGGCGGAGAACCTGACCATCACCGACACGCCGGCGGGTGACCCCGTCGATCTGCGGCCCGACGATCTGCCGCCGGCCGATGGCATCGTGCTGGCGGCCGCCCATCTGGGCCGGTCGCGGCTGATGGATACCTGGATCGATCCCGCTGTGGTGGATGAACACGACCCGATGCCGTCCTGCGCGCAACTGGACATGTTCAACCCGTGTAACGGCCCGCCCTACAGCCCCGCCTTCCTGGAGCGGTATCGTACCGCCCAGCGCGCCCGCAATGCCGGGATCGAGGCCTGGGCGCGTGACCGGCTGAGCCAGTTGCGCGCCCGCGCCGACGGCATGCGGGATGAGGCCTTTGTCATCCACCGCACCCTGGCCGATCCACGCTGCCTGGACCCGTCCATCGATCCCAACGATCGTATCCCCGGCACCACCGTCTGGGGTCCGCCGCAGGCCCAGAACTACGCGGCCAACAGCATGGGGCGCTATACCTCGCTGACGGGATATCTCAGCCAATGGTCGCCCAGCAGCCGGGGCGACGGCCCGGCCAATCTGGGCCGCACCCGTGTGCCGGTGCTGCTGTTGGAATATACTGCGGACCCATCGGTCTTCCCGTCCGACAATGCCGCCTGGGCGGAGGCCGCGAAAGGCAGGGTGCAGCGTCACGCCATCAAGGGCGGCAACCATTATCTCAGCGGTCAGCTGCATCTGGTGGATGCGGTGGCCGACCACATCGCCGGCTGGTGCAACCGGCTTTGACCCAGGAGACACCCCATGCAGCCCCCCGTTCCCATCCACGGCCTTCACCATTTCGCCTGGCGCTGCCGCGACGCGGAGGAAACCAGGCATTTCTATGAGGATCTGCTGGGTCTGCCGCTGGTGCATATCGTGCGCAGCGACCATGTGCCCAGCACGGGCGAATATTGCCCCTATGTGCATATCTTCTTCCAGATGCGCGACGGCTCCTACATCGCCTTCTTCGATCTGGGGGATGATGTTGCGGCGGCGCCGTCCCCCAACACGCCGGCCTGGGTCAACCATATCGCCCTGCGCGTCGGTTCGGTGGCAGAGGTAGCTCAGGCGATGGCCCGCCTGAAGGCGGCGGGGGTGGAGGTCATCGGCATTACCGATCATCACATCATCCAATCCCTCTATTTCTTCGATCCCAACGGTCTGCGCGTCGAACTGACGGCACAGAGCGTGTCGGACGAATACATGCGGGACGCGGCCAAAACCGCCCATGGCGAACTGGCCCGCTGGGTGGCCGACAAGGCGTCCCTACCCCGTCACCCGCGCCACGAAGCGGGCCAGGGCGGGGCCTAATTCGTCGACGGATGAATGGATCTGGTGGACAGGGCTGATATGGTTATGCCCCTCCAGCCAGTGGAAATCCGGCCATTTCCCCTTGGCGGCCACATGCCGGGCGACCAGCAGCGCCGCCTGACGCTGGAAATCGGTCGGATCATTCTCCGAGACGGTGAACAGGCAGGGCACGTTGGTGGTGGCCAGCCCGTCGATGCTGGATTGCGCCGCGAACCGGGCCGGGTCCGTGCCGAAATAGGCATCCTGATAGGGATTGCGGGCTGCACTGGGTACATCATACAGGCCGGACAACAGGATGGCCCCCGCGATGGACACGGCTGCTTGATCCGCGAAGCCCTGCCCGCCGACATAGGAGGCGACGTGGGCGGCCCCCGCCGACTGTCCCATCAGCACGATGCGTCCGGGGTCGCCGCCATGGTGCGCCGCTTCCACTTTCAGCCAGGCCACCAGCCGCGCCACATCCTCCGCCCCCGCCGGCCAGGGATGGGCCGGGGCCAGCCGGTAGGTGGCAGTGACACCCAGCCAGCCCTGGGCCGCGGCCCAGGCGCCGACATTGTTGTAGAAGGGGGCACCGGGTGCCCCCTTGTCCCCACCGATAAAGCCGCCGCCATGCAGGAAGACCAGCACGGGCCGCTTGGCATCGGCGCCCCCTGCCCCGAACAAGTCCAGCCGGTGGCGCGGATCGGGCCCATAGGACAGGTCGCGCCGGACCATGGCCTCATCAACGGCCGGCTGCAACGGGCTGAACAGCGCCAGGGAGCCCTGGATTTGCGCAACTGAGAATTCCGAACCCAGGGCGCGGATGCGGTCATGGATATGCACCGTCGACCCCATCACCAGGGGTCCTGCGACTGCGCGCTGAAGGGCCGGCAATCGACGGGCGGCGGGGCATTGAAGGGGCGCGGTGCCATGGTCCGCTCCCCCTTCCAGGGTACCTGATCCGCCTTTGTCCAGGCATTGACGAACAGACGGTGGAACTTCCAGCTTCCATTGCGTTTCACCAGCCGGTCGTCACGCGTGCCGATGCCAAAGATGAAATTGGTGCCGTAATCGGTGTTGAACTGGATGATCTGGAAGAAGCAGCGCACGCGCGCCCCTTCCGGACGCGGGTCCATGATGAAATGATTGAACAGATGCTGTCTGCCCAACCACCAATGCTGCCGGTCATACCACAGGCCGCGCAGATGGGCGCGGATCGCGTCGCGACCCTGCGCCTTGCCCTGCCAGAGATGGTCGAATTCCCCATCCTCGGCGAACGTATCCAGCACCTGCTCCTCATCGGCCAGATCCAGGCCCCAGGCATAGCGTGCGAACAGTTCGGTGATTTCGGCGCGATCCTCGGCAGGCATCAAAGCCGGCACACCGCCCGGCCAGCAGACCTCGTCCATCAATCATTCTCCCGGAAACGGCCCGCGCGCGTGCCAGCGCGACGCCGGGCGGAACAGGGATCAGGCGTAACACCGATTCATTGATAGTTCAACGAACTTTTACATTGAGGGATCAACGATGTTTGAAATCCATCATCGCCCTTCCTTACGTCATCGCCCTTCCTTACGTCTTTACCAGATGCGCCAGCCTTTCGCCGATGCGGGACAGAAGCTCGTCCAGCACCACCCGCTCCTCCGGCGACAGATCGACCAGCAGCGATTCATGGAACGCCACACGTTCCTTCAGCGTCGCCTTGTAAAGCTTCTGTCCGGCCTTGGTCAGATAGAGGATGGGGGTGCGCAGGTCGTTGGGGTTCTCCCGCCGCCTTGTATATCCCCGTTCCTCCAGGGACCGGGCGGCGCGGCTGACCTCTGCACGGTCAACCCAGGCCAGGTCGGCGACCTGCCCGACCGTGCCGCCATCGGGCATGGTGCCCAGCCGGGCCAGCACGCGCCATTCCGCATAGGTCAGTTCACCCCGCTCCGCCAACCGCCTTATCGTCAGCCGGTCGATCACCTTGGCGATCAAGGTCACGCGGAAGGTGGAGAATTGCAGATTTGAGACATTCCACCCCGGCAGCTCAAGCTTCGCGCGGGCCGGCACCGCGTTTTCCGCGCCAGGCACCTCACCCTCTCCTTCGCTGCTGGCCGGGCTCGCGTCCGATCTGGCCTGCCGTTTCATATGTCTTCTTTCATCCCGATCATGTGTCAGCCACGGCTGATCCAGTCCATTGTTAGTTGATCATTCAATGTTATTCCAGCGTTCTGGCGGCTGGCCACTGCCGTCGGGTCGAAAGGTCGAGATTTTTGGGATAGATGCTCAAGGGGGCTGGCGCGGAACCGAAGCAGGCGATATTATTGATTCATCAAAGATCGGTCGGAACGGACGGCCCCTTGGCCCGTGCGTATACAGGCCGGCATCCCCATCATAAAACATCGCCGGATCATGGTCCGGCACCCTTGAGGGAGGGAGTGCTGCTTCATGTCGGCGTTCGACGTCCAGAACTTCATCGACCAGCGCAAGATTGGCCTGCCGCAATGCCTTGTGCTGCTGCTGACCACGCTGGCCATGTTCATTGATGGTTTCGACATCTTCATGGTGGGTAAGATCGCGCCCGCCATCGCCGGGGATTTCGGCACGACACCGGCCAGCATGACCATCGTCTTTGTGCTGCAGCAGATCGGGCTGGCCATCGGCGCCTTCGTCATCAGCCCGCTGTCCGACTATTACGGGCGCAAGCGGATGCTGGTCATCGCCTTCATCATTTTCGGCGTGCTGACCACCATCACCGTTTTCTCCACGTCCCTGATGATGGTGGCCATCCTGCGCGGCCTGTCGGGCCTGTTCCTGGCCAGTGTCGTGCCGACCACCATGGCGCTGTTGGCAGAATTCACGCCCAAGCGCTGGCGGTCGCTGTTCATCGCCATCGGCATCGCTGGCTATAGTGCCGGCAGTGCCGCCGGGGCCGCCATCGCCCTGCTGGTCCCGCATTATGGCTGGGAAAGCGGCTTCTGGCTGGGCGGGCTGATGCCGCTGGCCCTGGTGCCGGTGCTAGTACTGTTCCTGCCGGAATCGCTGACCTATCGCGTGGGCCGCGACCCCAGCCACCCCGCCATCGCCCGCACCATCCGCTGGATGGACCGCAATCTGGTCCTGACCGGGGAGGAACAGTTTGTGACCGCGGAGACCGGTGGCAAGAAGGTGAAGGCCCATGTCATCGACGTGTTCCGCGACGGGCGCGCCCGCACCAGCACCATCCTGTTTGCCGCCTGTGTCCTGTCCATGGGCAATATCGCGCTGCTGGCGGCCTGGCTGCCCACCTTCTTCCAGGAAATGGGCGGCATTTCGATTCAGCGCTTCGCCATCGTCTCCATGACGGCCTTTATCGGCGGCATGGTGGGTACGGTGACCATCGGTTTTCTGATGGACCGTATCGGGGCGACGCGCCT
>CALRNG020000055.1:0-12128 GCA_943369495.1 Rhizobium sp. Q54 | reverse complement strand
CCAGGCCGTTGCGGGCATGAAGAGCGCGGGTGGTATCAGTCCACATCGGAGATGCACGGTTGTTTTTGGCGAAACCCCTGAATCACCGATAGGGCACGCTGTCAAGCTAACCCGCTGATACCACTCAACTTAATTTCGGATCAGGCTCTGACGAAAATCATACGTTTGCGGACATGCCCGGTTCCAACCTGGCCCGCGGCACCAATGCTCGCGACATTCGGTGCGACAAAGCCTGTCGTATCAGAGACTGTGCGGATATCCCCTAAACAAGATCGCTCATTGATTTAGAATTTCAATAAGCATGCAACTATAATTCTGCCTTAACACCCTGTTCGATTTCCCAGGGCCACCTCTGCTGATCTATGCACGACAAACTTTGAACTCCCCGCACCTTCCGTATGCCTCGCAAGTTTCGCGACAGACTCGATTGTTAGATTGGCTTTCGATGAAGTGGCACCGGAGTGCGGCCATGCGTGTTGGCTTTCTTTTCAACCATGACCAGATACATCAGGTCGCTCATAGTCTGCCTATCGCCCTGGCACTGGCCCAAGGCGGCTTCGACGGCGACATCCTTGTCGCGACGACGAATGCGCGTATCCGCCGGGAGGTTCTGCGCCTCGGCGGGCATGAGATTGGCAAGCGCATCATGCATGTCGATCTTGGCCTGCGCACCCGCTCCCAACTCCTGTCGGGCGTGCTGGAAAGCGTGGTGCCGTCGCGCAAGCTGCTGGTCTATGGCGATAATCTGAACTTCTTCAGAAGCCTGGACGTGCTGGTCGTCGCGGAAAAGACGTCGCTGGTCCTGAAAAGCCTCTATGGGCTGAAGAACCTGAAGATCATCCATACGCGTCACGGGGCCGGGGACCGGGCCATCGGCTTCGACAAGGCCTCGGCGGGTTTCGACCATGTGTTCTGTTCTGGCCCCAAGATCCGGGAAAGACTGATTGCCGAGGCCGGGGTGGCTGCGGAGAAGATCAGCATGGTCGGTTATCCCAAGTTCGACACGGTCGACCCGTCCGTGACGATATTTCCCGTCCGGTCACGGGCCCCCGTCGTGCTTTACAATCCCCATTGTTCGGCCCACCTGTCCTCCTGGTTCCGGCATGGGCGGCAGGTGCTGGATTTTTTCCTCGACAACCCGGACTATCAACTGATCTTCGCCCCGCACGTCATGCTGTTCGAACGGAAGTTCGTGCTGACCATCGACAAGCTGCGCATCGACCGGCCCGGCCATATCGAAGAACGGTACCTGCGGGCCCCCAACATCCATATCGACCTGGGTAGCCGAGCCTCCACCGATATGAGCTATACGATGATGGCCGACCTTTATCTGGGGGACGTCAGCAGCCAGATCTACGAGTTCCTGTGGCGCCCCCGTCCCTGCCTGTTCCTGAACAGCCATGGGGTCGACTGGCAGAGCAACGCCAACTATGCCCATTGGCAGGCCGGACCCGTCATCGGATCGCCGGCCGACCTGGCACAGGGGCTGAAACACGCCATGGACAGCCATGAGGGTCAGTACCGCCCTACCCAGGCGGCGATGTTCGCACGGAGCTTCGATCTGACGGACAGGCCCTCGTCGGAGCGCGCGGCAGAGATCCTGGCCGAACTTGCGGGCAGCATTCTGCACACCGCGAAGCACCGGCCCAGTCTTTCAGCATGACGGCCCTGCTTACCATCCTGCTGCCCTTCTTCAATGAAGAAGGCTGGATCGGCCCGACACTGGACAGCCTGACGGCCCAGACCGACCGGCGTTTCCGCCTGCTGCTTCTGGATAATGGCTCGACCGACCAGGGGGCGGCGGAGGCGCGGCGGCATCTGGCCGGCCTGTCCGATATCCAGGCGGATATCGTCGCTGCCCCCATCCCCGGCAAGGTGAATGCCCTGGCCACCGGCCTACCGCTGGTCAGCACGCCCTATGTGGTCATCTGCGACGCCGATACGCGCTACCCGCCCGGTTATGTGGCGCGATGTCTGGCGCTGTTCACCGGCCGGCCGGACGCGGCTGCGGTAATGGCCATCGATCTCTACCACCCGCCGGGATCGCACGCGGCTAAACTGCGCATCGACCGCATCCTGCGCAAGGCGCGCCGCCACCGCGCCCAGTGCCATGCAGGCGGTTATGCCCAGGCTTACCGCACCGACGCGCTGCGGGTAGCGGGTGGCTTCGACATGGGGCGCTGGCCCTTCGTGCTGGAAGATCACGAGATCGTCCATCGCGTCATGCGCCTGGGCCCGGTGATCTATGATCCCGATCATTACTGTTTTCCCGCACAACGCCGCACCGACCGCCGCGCCGTCAGTTGGACCTGGGGTGAACGTCTGCTCTATCGTTTCATGCCGCCTGACCGGATGGATTGGTTCTTTTACGATTTCCTCTGGCACCGGCTACAACGCCGCAATGCCTATTCCGTCGCGTTGAGGGCAAAGGATTGGACATGAGTCCGGCCTCGCCCCCGTCCGGCGCGCTGCGCCGTATCTTCGGCGGCCTTGGGATGGTGGTGGGCGGCAAGGCCGGGGCCGGGCTGATCAGCCTGGCCTATCTGGTCATCGCCACCCGTGCCCTGGGACCGCATGATTACGGCGTGCTGGTGCTGATCCACACCTACATCACGACGGTCTGCGGCATCGTAGAGTTCCCGTCCTGGCAGGCCGTCGTCCGCTATGGCGCGGAGGCGCAGCGGGCGGATGACCGGCACCGCCTGTCGCGGCTGTTGCGGTTCGGGGCGCGGGTGGAACTGCTGGGCGGGCTTGCTGCCATCCTGGTCGCCGCCGCCTGCGCACCACTGGTGGGCCCGCGCCTGGGCTGGTCGGAGACTGCGATCATCCTGACCCTGCCTTACAGCCTGGCCGTGCTCGGCTCTGTGCGTTCCACGCCGGCGGGATATCTGCAACTGCTGAACCGGTTCGACCTGCTGGGCCTGCATAATCTGGTAGCGCCCGTCGTGCGGCTGGTGGGGGCTGGCATCGCCGCCCTGACGGGTTGGGGCCTGGAAGGGTTCCTGGTGGCCTGGCTGCTGGCGGCCCTGTGCGAGTTCGCGGCCCTGTGGGGGCTGGGCCTGTGGCAGGCGCGGCGCCATCTGGGGGCTGACCTGCACCGACCCGAACAGGGCGACGCCGTCGCCGACAATCCCGGCATCTGGCGCTTTCTGATGGCCAGCAATGCCGACGTTACCCTGTCGGAACTGGCCGGCCGGGTGGCACCGCTGGTGGTGGGCTGGATGCTGGGCCCCGCTGCCGCGGGCCTGTTCTCCGTGGCACAGCGTGCCACGGTCCTGGTCGCGCAGCCGGCGCAGATCCTGGGGAACACCGCCTATCCCGAACTGGCCCGGATGGTGGCCAGCGGCCAGGGCGGGCCGGGGCTGCGCCGCACCCTGGGCCGGGTGGTGGCCATCGCGATCGGGGCCTGCCTGCCCGTGGTCCTGATCGTCTGGCTGTTCGCCGACCGGCTTGTCGGGCTGATCGCGGGGCCGGCCTTCGCGGAGGCCGCCGGATTGATGGTGGTGCTGGTCATCGCCCGCGCCCTGGCCTTGGCCGGCCCGCCCTGCACCGCCGCCCTGACGGCGCTGGGCAAGCCCGGCTGGTCGATGGGGGCGAACCTGACGGTCAGCCTGCTGTTCCTGCCGACCCTGCCGCTGTTGCTGCACCTGTTCGGCCTGGCGGGTGCGGGGATGCAGGCCGTGGCCCAGTCATTGGCTACCAGCCTGCTGCTGCTGGTCCTGGCCTGGAGAAGGAGCGGCATGTCGTGACCGCGATGCGTATCGCCTATGTCATCAATTCCGTGGAAGGCGGCGGGGCGGCCTTGCCCGTGCCGTCCGTCACACGGGTCATGCGCGATGCAGGGGCAGAGGTTCGCGTCTTCGGCCTGACCCGCCGTGACGGGCGCGCTTTGCCCCCCATGCAGGAGGCGGGGCTGGACCCGCTGGTGCGCGAGGGCGGCACCGGGGATCATTGGCAGGCGGCCCGCTGGTTGGTCACACAGGTGCGCGCCTGGGGCGCCACCCATCTCTGGACCTCGTTGAGCCGCGCCACCATCCTGGGCCTGCTGGTGGGGCAGCGCCTGGGCCTGCCCGTCATCTGCTGGCAGCATGCTGCCTTCCTGAAACCCTGGAACCGGCGGCTGATGCGGCTGCTGCAATCGCGCGCCCTGCTGTGGGTGGGGGATTCGGCGTCGGTATCGGCCCTGACCCAGGCACGGCTGGGCGTGGGTGAAGACCGGCTGATGACCTGGCCCATCTTCGCCGCGAACCCGCAACAGCCGCTTGCCGCCCCCTGGCAGCCGGGAGAAATGCTGCACCTGGGCAGCCTGGGCCGCCTGCACCCCGTGAAAGGCTACGACATTCTGATCGAAGCCCTGGCGCGGTTGCAGGCTCAGGGCTTCCGCCTGCCCTGCCCCGTCCGCCTGACCCTGGCCGGAGAGGGGGAGGAACGCGCAAGGCTGGAGGCCATGGCGGGGCAAGCCGGGATCGCTGAGATCGCCGAGATCGTGTTGCCGGGATATGTGGAACGCCCTGGCGACTTCCTGGCCGGTCTACATCTCTACCTCCAGCCCTCCCGCTCTGAAGGTTTCTGTATTGCCGCGCATGAGGCCATGGTCGCCGGCTTGCCCGTCCTGGCTTCCGCCGTTGGCGAAATCCCGCATTCCATTCAGGAAGGGGTCACGGGCCATACCGTACCGCCGGGTGATGCCGACGCGCTGGCCCGCAAGCTGGCACTTCTGCTGTTCGATCCCGGCGGGTTGCAGGCCATGGGAGAGGCGGCGCGGGAACGCATCCTGGACCGTTTCTCCCCGGACCGGTTCCGGGCGGCGGGCCTTGCCATCATGCGAAGGATCGCCCCAGGGTGCGTTTGACGTCCAGCCACAGGCCCGCCAGGGAGCGGTCGATATGCTTCACATCGATCAGGGTGACGCCGCCACCGCTGCTCAGCGTATGCATGCCATCACGATAGAGGCCCGCCGACATCGGCAGCGCCAGCGGCTCCCCCGCACGGGCGGTAAACCCCGTCTCGTCCAGCAGGTCGATCCAGAGCGGCCGGATGGCCCCACCATAGGTGCGGGTGCAATCCTGTACCGGCAGCATGATCCGCCCGTCCAGCACCATGGCGGTGCCGCCGGGGCGGGAAGAAGCGCTGTCGATCCGCACGGGATTGCCCGGATGCGGATGCCAGGGGCCCGTCAGCCGCTCCGACCAGGCGACATGCAGATGGCCCAGCTTCGTGACCTTGCTAACGGCGGGGGAATAGAACAGCCACCAGCGCCCGTCATGCCAGAGCGGTGTGGCATCCACCGGCACGCAATCAAGCCGTATTTCGGTTTCCCGCCCCCAGTCCGCGGGGCCATCCCCCATTCGGTAAAGAGTGAGGCCACCTGACCGATACGCCTCCGGCAGCATCCAGGTGGCGCCGTCGGCGTCGAAGATCTGGGGATATGAGAGGTGCCACGCCTCCCGCAGGCAGGGGCGCCGGTCGATCACCCGGAACTTCTCATCCAGAGTCAGCAGGTCAATGGTCCCATGGCGTGTGGCATAATCGTAGCGTTCCGCGAAGATGTGCAGATGATCCCGTCCCCGCCAGGGAAAAGGATCGGCCAGAAAACGAAAGGCCGGCTCCTCCTGCAGCCAATGCATCGGCGCGTGCGACAACCCGCCGGCCAGAACCTCCCCGACCGGCAGCGTCAGCAGCCCGCACCGCCATATGTCCTTGCGCCTCGGCATGTTGCCCCGCCCCTCCGGTTTGGCGGCTTATGAGGGAAATTCCATTACGAAACGCGCTCCGCGGGGCGCGTTCGTGTCGAGCGACAGGCGTCCGCCTTGCTGCTCCATAATGCACCGCGCGATTGCCAGCCCAAGGCCAGCACCAGGGCCCGCGGCATTGGGACCGCGGCGGAACCGCTCGAACAGGCACGCAGCAGCCGGCGCGGCAATTCCGGGCCCATCATCGGCAATGATCACAGCGACAGAATCAGCGGACAGCGTGATTGACGTGCCTGGAGGCGTATATTGAATCGCGTTCTCGATCAGGTTGCGAAAGACAAGGCGCGTCAGGGTCGCATTGCCGTGCGCCGGCACGCAAGCGTCGGGCGTCATGGCCGTCACATAGTGCTCTGACTCCAGCGCAAGAGGCGCCAATTCCCGCGCCACTTCCAGTGCCACGGCGTGAGCGTCGAACGGGGCGGACTGGAACTGCTCCTGCGAATCCAGGCGCGCAAGGCAGAGCAGTTGCTCAAGGAGCCGCGAAAGCTGTTCGATTTCTAACGCAACATCGCATAATTCCTGCGCCGAAAAGCGCGACTCAAGCCGGGCGCGCAACGTCGCAAGCGGGGTGCGCAGCTCATGCGCGGCGTTTGCGGTAAATTCTCGCTGCACGCGGTAATCTGCTTCAAGCTGGTCGAGCGAGGAATTCACCGCCTGAACCAGGGGAACGAGCTCCCGAGGAAGGTTTTGAGCGTGCAACCGCTTGTCCAAGCGACTGAGCGACAATGCCGCAGCCTGATGCGAAACGGCGCGCAAGGGGCGAAGCGATGACAATACCGTCACAACCACGACGCCGACCGCAGCGATCAGCAGCAGGGCGATCAGTGGAAGCAACTCGTCCAACGCGCCGAGCATGAGCTGGGCGACCAGGCTCTCCTTATCTTCGAGATTGCGCACCACGCGTAACCAGTATCGGCCATGACGATCATCGAGATTGAGCGCGGCCGCCAGGATGCGGTTGCCCGACAACGGATCCGTTTCCCACTGCATGACGACCTGCCCGCTGCCTTGAGCGACCGGCAGCGGCAGGTAAGGAGCAGAGAAGCCGCCAGACGCCAGCACGGTGCCATCCGCACTCAGCAATTGATAACCGTTCAATGTATCCGGCTGGGCGTAGAACTGTTGCAGGGACGGTGGCAGTGCGAGACGCGGTGGATCGGACCCCGACACGATCGACGCCCGCAGGTCCTGCACTTGGACGGCAATACTCTGCCCGTCCAAACCCATCAGGCCATCGCGAAATTCGAAGTACAACATCGCGTAGCTGCCGACCAGCGCCAGCACGACCACGACGGTCAGTCGAACGACGAGTGCGTGAAGGAGGGACGGAGCACGCATCATGTCGCGATCAGGAAGCAAGATAGCCCAGACCGCGCAAGGTCCGGAGCGAGACATTGGCACCCGCAGCCGCGAGCTTCTTGCGTAACCTATGCACTTGCGTCTCCACCGAGTTTGCACTGCGCTCCTGCTCGAAATCGTACAAGCATTCGCCAAGCCGCTCCTTCGAGATGACCCGTCCCTGATTGCGCAACAACGCTTCGAGCACAACCAACTCCGAGCGTGTCAGATCAAGCGGTGTGTCGGCGACGGTGGCCATGCGTGCCGACGTATCGAGCTTCACACTGCCGAGCGTCAGCATGCGCCCCAATGCAGCACCCGGACGACGCAACAGCGCGCGCAGCCGCGCGATGAGCTCCTGCATCGCAAAGGGTTTGATGAGATAGTCGTCCGCGCCGCAATCCAGACCGCGCACACGATCCTCAATCGACCCTAGCGCGGTGAGGATCAGCACGGGTGTCATGTTGCCTCGGTCACGCATTTCCTTCAGCACCTTCAGGCCGGTTCCGTCCGAGAGCATGAGATCGAGCACGACGGCATCGTAGTCGGCGGCCCGCCAGACTTCCAGTCCGTCAGACGCCGAGCCCGCTGTATCGACCGCGAATCCTTGCGCCCGCAGGCCCTCGGTGATGGCCTGACAGAGACGCTGGTTATCTTCGATGATGAGCAATCTCATGGGTCGGTTTATTGGCTGAAGTCAGTATTCAATTCTGAGTCCGATCGTGGGAAGTGGCTCGTCAAGGCCTTCGATAACATTTTCGCCACGACGCTCGTTCCACTCGTAAGCGTTGCCGTTCTTGCGCGCGTAAACGTTCAGAATGTCGAGATAAGCAACCAGGCTGACCGGGCCGAAGCGGCGCTGGTAATCCACGCGCAGGCTCAGCGAGTGATAGGCGGGCAGACGATCCACATTGCTGCGCGTCAGCTCCTTCGAGGAACGCACGGGGCCGGCACCTCCCAACACATTATTGTGCACCACAAACGCATCGGTGGGCCGACCGGAAGCATATTTCCATTTCCCCGAGAATGTCCATCGATCACTCGGCTGCCAGGCCCCGACGATACCCAACGCATGGGGCCGATCCCAATCGGCCGCATATTTCCCTTCGCCGAGTTTGTCATCGCGGCGGGCGCGCGAGAATGAGTAGGTCGCCGACGCGCTCCACTCTTGGCTCATGCGCTTGGTAAGCATCAGATCCAGGCCTGCCGCCGACCCTTTGCCGATGTTCGTCGCGGCGTTCAAGGTCCGATCATCGTACACGATCAGATCGTCGAGCCGCTGATAATACCCTTCGGCCGAAAAATACAGGTCGTCGCGCAGGTGCCGGGAAACGCCCGCCGACCACTGCGTGGAGCGCTCGTGCTTCAGCTTGAGATTTGACGGATCTGCCGCGATATCGAGATAACGCGGTGCCTGATAAAATACGCCACCGCCGGTCCAGACGCGGGTGACCTGATCTGCTTGCCAACTCAACAGCATACGTGGGGCGACGACAGATTTTCCGGAAAACCCATCGCGCTCATAGCGAATTCCGGGTGTCGCTGTGAAATCGCCGAAGCTCCAGGCATAGTCGGCATACGCGGCAATCTGGGTCTCCGCTGCACTCAATTTTGAGTTGAACTCACTTGGTTTCAACACGATATATCGCTGTGTCGGGTCAGCACGAAAGTCCGACTGATCATATACATACCGTATCCAGTCGCCGGAGAGGCGATGGTCGAAGCTGAGGTCGACGCGAGCGACCCGCGCGCCGGCGGAGAAAAGTCCATCTGAGCCGAGCAGTGTGCTGAAATCGCTGCGCCAGCCGATCTCGGTTTCTCTTTCCTTGAGGTTCAGAATGTTCTCGCGGACAGGGGTTGTCGCAGGTGTCGGATTGGAACCCCCGAGATCGGGAAATGCCTCACCCTGATTGCTCTTCATGTCGCTGTCACGGTAATAGAGCGTATTGCGCAACTGCGCGGCGTCACCGGGCGTCCATCGCCAGGTCACGCCGAGCAACGTGCTATGTTGCTTCGTCTTGCCGATATCCGCATCCTCGAAATTTTCAGACTCAAGTGCATTTTCGACCGTGCGCTTGGTATCCTCGCCAGCGTAAATCGCAAGCAGCTCGAGACGATGATCGTCATTCAGCTTGGTGACGGACTTTCCGATGAAATCCGTCATGCGCAGCTTGCCGATGTCATTCTCCCCGATCGCTTTGAACAAGGTGCTGAAATCGAACCGGCGGGCGGACAGTAACAGGCTTGTGTTATCGGACACGTAGCTCGGCCCATCATAATCCGCCTCGACGCCGATAATGTCGAGGCGGACGCCGGTCGTGGAACTTTCAGGATTGCCCTCAGCGATCCCGAGTTCGAGCAGCGAGCCATTCTTGCCGCCCTCGGCCGCCCGCCAGCCGCCCGGCGAAAACTTGGCGTTGCCGATGATGTTCGTAGCGAAGATCGAATACCGTCCGCCGCCATTGACCTCTTCCTCCCCCAGCGACTCATCGAAATGCGCAACCTTATCGAACGGGATGCCATCGATCAGGATCAGGTTGTCCCGGGGTCCGTTGCCGCGCACGGTGAAGTTTGAGAACTCACCTGTCGCGACGACGCCCGGCAGAATGTCCAGCGCACGGAACACGTCGCCAGCACTACCGGGATTACGGCGTATCTCTTCACGTTCCAGCTGCACAGTGTTCGGCGTGGCCCGTGGATCGCCAGCTGTCGCGCGCGCCGAGACAACGATTTCCTCGATCACTTCGTCGCTCCCGCGTAACAGCGCGAATTCGACGGCCGCCACTCTGCGAAGCACGACCCGCACATCCGCCTGGACGGCCTTTACGTAGCCCTGCTCTTCCACCTCGACCGAATACACGCCTTCCGGCACCTGATCGAACGAAAACTCCCCGGCGGAACCGGTTTCGACCGTACCTTGAATCTGCTGATTGCGCACGAGGCGTACAGTTGCCGTTGGCACCGCCCGTCCCGTAACGGTATCCACGATACGTCCACGAACGGCGCCCGCTGCCTCTTGTTGCGCTTGGGCATGCGCCGGAAGCGCTATGGATACCTGGAGTATAAGAGCGGTAAGAGGCAGGACTCTGTGCAGCATGGCTAATTCCTCAGACGTTTGATAGTCATCGGAGGCCAATCTAACAATCGAGCCTGTCGCGAAACTTGCGACGCATACGGAAGTTGCCGGGCGCTCAAAGTTTGCCGGGCGCAGATCAGCCGCCGGCATCACATCGGCCTCATGGTCGCTGCGCCCTTCGGTTCCAAACGAGGCCGCCATCTAGGCTCGTCGGCGCTATCTTATTGGAACAGAACGATGAATGGACCGTGCAGCGCGCGTGCTACATGACACTGGAAACCATCGCCCCACTCAGCGATGATCCCATCATCATGCTGTCCGCCGCCGCCGCGTGACACAACCGGCCAGACAGGCCGGAGAGCGCGATGATGCCACCGCTCCTACACCACCGCTGGGGACGTGATCTGTGCCGCGCCTGACACAGCCAGAGCTGGGTAGTTTCCGATCCTATGATGCTGCTGGGTGACACGCTCAGGATGAAGGCGTGCGTGCTCGCCATCAGCCATGGCTGAGGCGTCAGGTTTGCCCTCCGGATGTCGAAAGGCGAAAAGCTTTGGACAAGCGCCTTCTGGCCGGCCTGTCAATAGCAGGGCTCCTGATCCTGGGGGGCTGCGTAGCGCTGATATGGCGACCGGGCATTGAGCCGGTCCCCCCGCCGGTACCCGCCAGCCTCGCCCCCGCTGCCGTTGCGCGGGGGCAGGTCCTGGCCGGTGCCGGAAACTGCGCTGTCTGCCATACATCTGATCCGGACCATCCCTATGCCGGTGGTGTCGGTTTCGCATCATCGTTCGGGACGATCTATTCCACCAACATCACGCCAGATACGGCGACCGGGATTGGTCGCTGGTCGCAGGCCGCGTTCACGCGGGCCATGCATGAAGGCGTGGCCCGCGACGGCAGCCATCTTTTCCCCGCCTTTCCTTATGATCCATTTCACCAAAGTCTCGGACGGTGATCTGGAGGCGCTTTATGCCTTCCTGATGACACGACCCCCGGTCACCGCATCGGACCGGAAGAATGACCTTCCGTTTCCGCTGAATATCCGTGCCCTGCAGGCCGGCTGGAAGCTTTTGTACTTCAGACCCGGTCGATATGCGGCCGATCCCACAAAGTCACCAGACTGGAACCGCGGCGCCTATCTGGGGGAAGGCCTGGCCCACTGCTCTGGCTGCCACAGCCCGCGCACTGCGCTTGGAGCCGAAGACCCGCGGCAGGCCTATGCGGGCGCCGCTATCGATGGCTGGATCGCGCCCGCCCTGACCGATGCCAATCCCTCGGCCCTGATATGGAGCGAACAGGAGCTGTTCGCTTATCTGCGCAGCGGGGTCTCCGACGAGCATGGATCAGCGGTGGGACCCATGTCATCCGTCGTCCATTGGGGACTGTCCGCCCTACCGGACGGGGATATCCATGCCATCGCCGCTTATTATGCCGACCTGGGCCAGGGAACGGCACGCCACATCGGCAACTCAACCGACATCAATCGGCGCATAAAGACCTCCGACATGGGTATCGGTCAGGTCAACGACGTCGATGAGCGGCTTTACGTCGCTGCCTGCGCTGCCTGCCATTACAGCAGCGGTGCGGACCCAACCGCGCGGCGCCCTGACCTGGCGTTGAATTCGGCTCTCCGCCTCGACCAGCCCACCAACCTCATCCAGGTTGTCCTGCATGGCGTCGGCGTGGCCGAAGGTGACCCCAGCCTGATGATGCCCGGCTTCGCAGGCGCGCTCAGCGACGCGGATATCGCACGGTTGATCGTCTATCTGCGTCGCACCCAAACCGGCCTTCCGCCTTGGGCCGATGTTGACCCGCAGGTAGCAGCGATCCGTAAGGCACGCACACAAGCCCCATGACCTGCCGACAGGAGCCGCTGACATGGTGTCTTTCCAACTGAATGGCCGCACGGTCACTGTGAGCGGGCCGCCAGACACACCCCTGCTCTGGGTGATCCGTGATGA
>CALRNG020000054.1:0-12398 GCA_943369495.1 Rhizobium sp. Q54 | reverse complement strand
GCAGGATCAGGCGGGGCAGATTGACCTGAACCGCGTACCGGTGGAACGTCTCTATGTTCTGCTGCCCCCTCTGGCCGGGCATATGGCGACACCGATCCTGCATGCGGTGGAAGAACGACGCGCGGCCAACCGGCCCTTCCTGTCGGTTCAGGAACTGGCCGGGATTGCCGGCATGCCCGCCGGTCTGCACCGGCATCTCTCCCGATTTCTGACAGTTCACCATGCGGCGGGAACTGGCAAGATCGCCGTACGGGCAGCACCGTCCGACCTGCTGGAGATATGGCCGGATCTCTCATCGACGGACCGTGGTCTGTTGCGCAATCTTGGACCTGATGAGCCATTGAATGGTGAAATCGTGCGACGTCTCAACCGTGCCGGGTTAAGCGTGAATGCCCGCCCCTCCCCCTTTCGCGCTGTTCATATCCAGGTGGAACTGGACAGCGGGGCTGCCGCAGAGGCGGAGGTGCTGGTATGGCTGAACGCCGATGCGGGAGCACCGTTCCATATCCTTGAATGGCGTCCGGTGGGGGGGGATGGACGATGATCCCACCGCTTGCAAGCTGGCGGATGCTGCCGCAATGGTGGTGGCGGGAGGCGGGGCGGCGCATTGCGGCCGCGCTGGCCCGTCGCGCCATGGCCATTGACCTGCAGGATGGTGTGCGCTGCCTTTACCGCGACCGGCAGGGACAATGGCAGCCGCGGGCGCAGGTCCGCCGCCGGGGAGCAGTGCATGTGCTGCTGCCCGATACGCTGATCCGCCGGGCCACCCTTGCCATGCAGGCCAATGCCGCCGCCCATCTGCATGGGCTGGCAGGGTTGGAGATTGAAGAGCATTTCCCGTTCGCGGCCGACCAATGTTTCCATGCCGCCCGGATCATCGCCAATGATGCGGCGGCGGGAACGATCCAGGTGGAGATCACGGCCTGTCCGCGCCACCGGGTAATGCCTCTCCTGGAACAGGTACGCAGCCTGGGGCTTCAGCCAACCGCCCTGACAATCGCAGGTGATACGGTCATCATCCCCGTGGAGGGTGAAGACGGAAAATCGGCCGACCACCGCCGTCGATTGCTGACGTGGTTGATGCTGCTGGTCTGCTTATGGTCGTCGCCCTTTGCCATCATCACCGGTTGGCAGGAATGGCTCACCCTTCAGATGGCGGATCAAGCAACCGCCGCCGAGGCGGCGCGGGCGATGGCCGCCCGTCTTGCCCCTGCTCGCAACGCCATGAATATGGCCGGGACCCTGCCACCTGTGGCTCCCGTTCTGAGCGCGCTGGCCCAGCAATTGCCCGACACCGCCTGGGTGACCGCCATCGACATGGCGGATGGGCGGATCAGTGTCACCGGGCGCACCAAGAGCGACCTGTCCGGCGTCGCCGGGTTGGCGTCCATTCCCGGCCTGACAGGCGTGGAAATCCATCAGGCTGACGGGGCCTTTACGTTAACGGCAAGAATGGCGGTGCATGATGCGGATTGATCCGAGCCACCTGTCTGCCGGACGCCTGTTCTGGCTGACCGGTGCGGTGATCGGCGGCGGCCTGACCGTGCTGGTGCTGCTGCCCTTCCTGCTGGTGCTGCCACCGATGCTGGATGACCTTTCCGCGACGCGGGAGCGGATGCAGTCCCAGACCGATCTGATGCAGCGTGCGGACCGGATGTCCGCCAACGCTACGCGGTTGCAGCCCTGGACCGCGAACGGGGCCAATATCCTGCCGGGTCGGGACAGACAGGAGGCGCAGGATGCCCTGGCCGCCTTGGTGCTGCGCCGGGCGGGTGAAGTGGGGCTGCCGCCCCCGACCCTAGCCAATAATGCAGATGAACAGGACGAGCGTGTCGTATCCGTGCGGCTGACTCTGTCTGCGCGTCATCGAGAGCTCTTTGACTTTGTCCGGGCGACGGAAACAAGCACGCCCTTCCTGGCCATCCGCGAAATGCATCTACGCCCGGAAACCGACGAAGGCAGCCGGTTGAACGTGGAGCTGGTGGTGGCCGGCATCCGGGCGGGAGGTTGATCATGGGCAAGACGCAAATCCGGGCCGCGCTGCTGTTCCTGACCGTGATATCGGGTTTGCCGGCGAACGCGGTGCTGGCGCAGAACCCGTTTATCGACCGCCCGCTGTTCAGCCCGGATCGTCAGCCGCATGCGGATACGCCTGGCCCCGCCGCTCTGCCCGGCCGGGAACTGCCCGCTGGTACCTACAGGCTCTCCGGTCTGATCCGGACAAATTCGCAAGGCACGCTGGTGCTGCTGTCCGGCGCGGAGGGCAGCCCCGCTCAGCGCGCACGGCCCGGCGATACCGTGAATGGCTGGTTGATTCTGTCTGCCACAGAAACAGGAATCCGCGTCACCCGGAGGGGTGTGGCCCAGGAAATCACCTTGCGCCAAGCGTTCCCAGAATAGCCAGGATGTGGCCAGGTCATGGCTTAATCAACATCACAGAAACAAAGCAGTTTTTACTGAACATATTGTCCATGAGCCGCTGACATTGACCGCTACATGTAGAAACATGGCAGAAACAATGCCATGCCGGTTCGATTGACAAATATTTCTGTGCTGTTTGCATACATGCAAATGACAATAACCTGAATTACAACTTCCCCTGCTGACCTTTTTATCTGAAATGCAGGGAGTCATTGATGAGCATCCGTCACTTTATGCAGATCGCTGCTGCTGGTGTGCTGACCAGCATCCTGTATAGCGGCGCCGTCGCCGCCCAGACCGTGCCGAAGGTGACGCAAGTCTCCTTCGCCTCCATGGACGGTACAACGACACTGCGCGGCTTCTTCTACAAGCCGACAACCGGCAAAGGCCCGTACCCGGCCATCGTTATGATGCATGGCTGCGGCGGCGCCTATTCCAAGACATCCAAGGGCGTGACCCTGACGGCGACGACCATCGAAGCTACACCGACCACCTATATCAACAGCCAGTATCGTGACTGGGCTGCCTGGGCCAATGGCCAGGGATATGCCCTGCTTCTGGTCGACAGTTTCGGTCCGCGTGGACAGACGCTGGGTGTGTGCGATATTGAGCAGGAAGATCGCCCGGCGGATATCAGCGACGTCTATCGCCGTCCGTTGGACGCCTATGGCGCATTGAAGTTCCTGAAGGACAACGCCGCTAACACCGCCTATGCCGTTAATGCTGATCGCGTGGCCTTGGTTGGGTTCTCGCACGGCGGCAGTTCCACCCTGTCCACGGTTGCCGATACGGGTCCGTCGACCTGGCACAGCAATGTTCTGGGTGCCAACCCCGGTCTGGTCGGTGGGTTCCGCGTCGCCGTTTCCTATTATCCAGGCTGTGGCCTGCAGAACGCGTACAAGAATGTCTATCATTCCAGCACGCCGCTGCAGGTCTTCACCGGCCAGAAGGACACGACGGTGCCCCCCGTAAAGTGCGAGTCTCTGAAGACCACGGCCGAGAGTGTAGCCGCTGCCGCTGGCACACCGGTCAATTTCGACTATCGCACCTGGGCCAATGCCACCCACAGCTTTGACCAGGCATCCAGCAGCAGTTGGAGCGCGCAGGAAACCACCGACAACAACGTGGCCCGCAGCGAATCCCGCACGGATGTGCAGTCGCTGTTTACCACGTTGCTGAAGAACTGATGCTCCGGACCTGGGGCCGGGTTGACACCGGTCCCAGGTCACCCTCGGACAAACATATAGCCCTTGCCCCGGATGGTGCGGATGAACTGCGGTTCGTCGGGCACGGGCTCCAGTTTCTTGCGCAGGCGCGTGATACGGATGTCAATCGACCGGTCAAACGGCTCCGGTCCTTTGTCATGCGCCATTTTCAACAGTTCCTCACGTGTGAAAACATGATTGGGGTTGCTGGCCAGCGCCAGCAGCAGGTCGAACTCCATGGCTGTAAGGCTGGCAATTTCCTGATCCAGCAGATTGATCACCACACGTTCTCGGGTTTTCAACAGCCAGGTACCAAAACGGATATCGGTGTCGGATATCGGTGCCGGTGTCAGGGGGCGATGGCGCGTCCGACGCAGGACCACGCGAACGCGGGAAAGTAGCTCCTCCGGGTCGAACGGTTTGCAGATATAATCATCGGCACCCAAATCCAATCCCGCTATCCGATCCGTGCGCCCCGTCGCCCCCGTCAACATGATCACCGGCGGCCCCTCTTCATCCATGGCACGCAGCCAGCGGATGATGGTGAAGCCGTCCACCCCCGGCAACCCCACGTCCAGTATGACCAGCGACGGGCGCCCCCGCTCTTCCAACAAGGTCCGAAGTTCCGACCAGTTCCCCGCAGGTGCTGCCTGCATCCCGCCACTGGCCAGCAACATGATCAGCATGTCACGGATGTCCGGATCATCGTCAACCAAGGCGATCCAGGGGCTGGGCTCACTCATGCAAACACACCTGTGTGCTAGATTGCGGGCCACGAGACACTGTAGAAAGACGCTCACGGAAATCCATGCGCATCTGCTAAAGAATAGTCAAAGTCGTTCGCACCATACAATTGCCAACTAAACCTATCTACCGGTTTTGCTGTTAAAACCGTTTTTACGGCCATCGGTTCACCAAAACCGGTTGGCATCGGCCGGGGCATCCTCATGGAATCGAGTTTGGATACGCTGTCGGGATTGCTGGTTGCACTGCCGGCAGGCCTGATCTTCGGGAGCTTTGCCGCCGCCACGGCCTGGCGGCTGCCGCGGGGTCTGAATTGGATTACGGGCCGGTCGCAATGCCCCCATTGTCAGCACATATTGGGGCTGGGCGATCTGATCCCTCTCGTCAGTTGGATCATGGCCCGCGGCCGTTGTCGACATTGCGAGGTGGCCGTATCTGCGCGCTATCCCGTGACTGAACTGGCGATGGCCGGGCTTTTCGCGCTGCCAGTACTGGTCCATGGTGGGTTATGGCCGAATCATCTGCTGCTATGGTTACTGGCAGTGCTGCTGATGATTCTGTCGCTGGTGGATATTGCCGAGCGTTATCTGCCAGACGGTTGTACGCTGATGGTGGCCTTCTGCGGCGTTGTCGGGTCGCTGACCGGTTACAATGTCGGCCTGCAGGAGGGCTTGCTGGCCGCCCTGGTCCTGGGTTCTGTGACCGGTCTGCTGCGGCTGCTGGCAAGCCGGGTACTGCGCCGGGAAGCGCTGGGGCTGGGAGATGTCAAACTGTTTGCGGCGGGTGGGCTTTGGCTGGGGCCGGCCGGGATCGGCCCCTTCATACTGGGTGCCGCGCTGTTGGGCATTCTCTTTCATCTCGCCCGGGCAGGGTGGAATCAGGAGGACCCGGAAATCCCCTTTGGCCCGGCCATCGCCGCAAGCCTCTATTTTATGACCCTATATCCGGCGGATATCTACCTGACCTGACCTGACCTGACCGGCGCCGCGCGTCCGTTCGGGCCGCGGGTGCGCCTTTGTCCGGTGTGCCTCTGTTATCCTTCGATCAGCCTGGCCGGTCGGGAGCCGGGTCGCCGCGCATGGCCAGGACCCAGGCTATGGTCGTTGTCCAGCGTCCCGCCGGATCGGAGCCGGGAACAACGACCGTCGAAGCCAGGGTGTCAACCGGCATTGAAGTTTGGCTCAGGCGCCGTTTTGATGAAACTTGAGATTCCTCTGGAGTGGATTTTCCATGGGGATCAGGATTATAGGGTCAGGCTTACCAAGCTGGGTATTCGAGCTTTATGGCATGTCCATCAAGGACATCACTAAGAACGATGGTCTGGGCAGGTTGCCATCAGCCCTGTAACAGCCATGAGCGCGCGCCCCGGATGCAGAACGGCGTCCCATTGGATCCATACTCGATTTCTTTGGCGGTTTGCGGATTTGCCGACGACCGGTTGAGTTTGTGCTGCTGTATAGAGGCCGTCAAACCCGATGTGATCCATATCGATTTGGAATACAATGGGATGGGGATTATTTCGGGTGTGGATCAATGCTTGATTGGAATGACCTTCGGCAGTTCCTGGCGGTGGCGCGCACGGGCAGCACGTTGGGGGCATCCCGCGAAACGGGCGTGAACCAGACCACGACCGCCCGGCGTATCGCGGCCCTGGAAGAACAGTTGGGCATCAGCCTGTTCGAGCGGCGGTCGACGGGCTATGTCCTGACCACGGCCGGTGTTGCCCTTGTTCCGACGGCGGAAGAGGTGGAACGCAGCGTCGAGGAAGTCCAGGTCCGTGCCGAGGCGATGCGGCGGCATGCCGCCGGGATATTCCGGATCACGACGACGCCAACCATCGGGGAGGGGGTGTTGATGCCGATCCTGGCGGAGTATGCCAGGCAACGCCCCGATTTGAGATATGAACTGATCATTGCCGACCGCCGGCTGGACCTGACCAAGGGGGAGGCCGACATCGCCCTGCGGGCCGGGTCACGCCCCAGCGACCCCTTGCTGTATGGGTCCAAGCTGCTGGAACTCGGCTGGGCGCTCTATTGCACGCCGGACTATGCCCAACGCCATGGCACGCCGACGGTACCGGCGGAACTGGCGCAGCATACCCTGATCATGCATCAGGGCAGTTTCGGGGAACGCTGCCCTTTCCGCTGGATGCGCAGCCATGCCCCCGATGCCCCGCAGATCTGCCAGACGAACAATCTTTATTCCCTGGTGGCCGCCGCGCGGACGGGCCTGGGGGTGACGGCCCTGCCATGCTTCCTGGGGGATTCGGATGCGGCTCTGGTCCGTTGCATGCCCCCCGTCCCGGAACTGGCGTCGCAATTGTGGCTGATCACGCGGCTGGAACTGAAGGCTCAGGCGGATGTCCGCGCGATGATGCGGTTCATCGCGGACGGTGTCCGGCAACACCGTGCCTTGTTGGTTGGCGACGGCGTCAGGGCAGAATGAAGGTACGCCCCTCCAGGCTCCGGACCCATTCGCGGAAATCGCCATCGGTCCGCGCCCAGCTTTCCCGCCCCTTGATCCGATCCAGCCAGGCGGACATGTTGGTGTAGGGTGTGAAGTCGTATCGGATCAGGTCGCCCAAGGTGACATAGGTCGATATTATATAGTCGGCCAGGGTGATGCCCTCGCCACAGATGAAGGCGCGTCCGTCGCCCAGCATATGGCTGTCCAGCACGCGCAACCTTTCCCGGGTGCGATCGGCCGACCATTTCAGATGCGCCAGCTGGCACCCTGCGTCCCCGACGGCGTAATGGGGCAGCACCTGCGGATAGACCATGCCATAGCCCAGGTCGCGATACAGGCTGCTGGTGC
The DNA here is from genome assembly GCA_943369495.1 of Rhizobium sp. Q54. Classification (GTDB taxonomy): domain Bacteria; phylum Pseudomonadota; class Alphaproteobacteria; order Azospirillales; family Azospirillaceae; genus Niveispirillum. The sequence goes on along the minus strand of CALRNG020000054.1, from coordinate 5,214 downwards.
ACCAGTCGATGGCAGCGTGCACACGGGCCCGCGTGCGCGGATCGGACGGCAGATCCGGCGAGCCATAGAGCTGCGCCAGATGGAACAGGATCGCGATGCTTTCCGTCAGGATGAAATCGCCATCCTGTAGCGTGGGCACCTGCGCATTGGGATTGACCGCCCGGTAACCAGAATCGTGGTTAGCGCCCGTCATGATATCGACGGGCACAAGCTCCATCGTGACGCCGTTTTCAGCCATCCACATCAGGATGCCCCGGCAGGTCGTGGCAATTCCGGCCATATAAAGACGCATTTTATCCTCACCGATGCGGCATCCCTACGCAACCAATGACGGTTCTGCGCTGACGCCGATGATTATGCACAAACACTGATAGGTGAAAATATGAAAAATACCTTAAGAAGGCAAATATGAAAACATTGAAACGAAGTGAAAAGACACAATGAAAAGCATTTAAATGGTTAACTTGAAATAAATCAACAAAATTTTTCCCGGTAAAATTGGAGAAATTTTGAAAACAGCAGAAAAAAAAGAAACACCCATACACTGGTGTTTTCTTAATCACTCACGTCACGACATCTAAACATCGAAGGGGCTGATGTTGAGCGAACATTCAACTTATCTTGGGGCCTGGCGATTTGCCCGTTGGGGAGCGCCGGCGCTGGCAGGACTGCTTTTGAGCGTGCCGGTTCCGGCGGCAGAGGCTGCCGTTACCCCGAAGGACATGCAGATCATTGGGCGAGCGCTGACCTTCCTGGACCCGCCGATGAACGGCTCGGTCGAGGTGGGCATTGTCTATGACGCGGCCAGCAAGACCGAGGCGGAGGCATTGGTCAGCCAGATGGGGGCCGGATTCGCCGCCGGTGCCGTGACCCTGGTGCCGAAGCTGATGACGGCCGACGCGGCGCAATCATCGGCGGTCAAGGTCCTGCTGCCGATGGCCAATATCGGTGCGCCGCTGGTGAAGGCTGCCAGCGGGCGCAAGGTGCTGGTCATTTCCACCGATCCCGGATGCATCGACACGAAATCCTGCATCCTCAGCATCCAGAGCGATCCCAAGGTGCAGATCACGCTGAGCCGCAGTGACGCCGACGCGGCGGGCATCAGCCTGGCTGCTTCCTTCCGTATGATGATCAAGGAGCGCTGAGCCATGAAGCGCCATCTGCACCCATCCACCCGCCATGCCGGCCTTGCCGCGGCCCTTCTGCTGGGCACGGCCCTGTCTGCCGCGCCCGCCATGGCCCAGCAGTTCGACTATGACAGCCTCCAGGAACTGTTCGGGGAACCGGTCACGACCTCGGCCATTGGCAAGCCGCAGCGCGTCAGCGACGCACCCTCCACCATGCAGATCATCACGGCCGATGAGATCAAGCGGTCCGGCGCCTACAGCATTCCCCAGTTGCTGGAACGCGTAGTCGGCGTCGATGTGATGAACGTCAATATCGCCTATCAGGCCGTCGGCATCCGTGGCTTTGCCCGCCCGTTCGCCACGCAGACCCTGATCATGGTCAATGGCCGTCCCCTGTTCGGGGAGGTCTTGTTCGAAGTGGAATGGAACAACATTCCCATCGAAATGGCCGATATTCAGCAGATCGAAGTGGTCAAGGGGCCGGCGACGGCCTTGTTCGGCTTCAACGCCTTCCGGGGCGTGATCAACATCATCACCCGTGATGCCCTGTTGAGCCCTGTCAATTCCGCCTCCGTGCGGTTCGGCAATCATGGGTTCCAGGAATATTCCCTGGTCAAGACGCTGGCACTGGGCCCGTCCGTGGCGGCAAGGATCAGCGCCGGCTTCTCCCGCTCCAACCAGTTCTTCGCCAAGGAACTGCCGGGTCCCAACCCCTATCAGAAGCCCATCGACGATGCCCTGAACCGCCGCGAGGCCTCCCGGCGCAGTGTCGGCGGCGACCTGGTCTGGAAGATCGACGACAAGTCCAACCTCCGGGTTGAAGGCAGCTATATCGCTGGTAAGCAGGGCAGCGCCTGGTCGACCTGGAACAATGTCTACACGGAAAGCAAGGTCTGGGCGGCCCGCGCCTCCTACACGGTCGACAGCGACTGGGGCCTGATCAACGTCAACGGCTATGCCAACAATCTGAAGCAGATGTGGACGCCGAACTTCTCCGGCTATCCCGTGCGGGCCGACAACAAGGTGCATGCCCTGCGGTTTGAGGATCTGGTGAAGGCCGGTGCCGACCATACGTTCCGCCTGTCCGCCGAATATCGTCGCAGCAAGGTCGGTGGTACGCCGGGCGGCGACATTTTCGGTCAGGACGGCTCCTCGGTGAACAAGGAGACCTTTGCGGGCGGCCTTGTCTGGGATTGGACTGCCACGCCGACCCTGACGCTGACCAATTCGGCCCGCGTCGATTTCACCGACCAATGGCGTGCCGGCCTGTCGGTGCCGTCGGCCCAGCCCTATGTCACGAACGATGATTACAAGCGCAATATCACGACGCCGTCGTTCAATTCCTATGTCACCTGGAAGCCGACGGACCAGGATACGCTGCGCGCCACCATCGGCTATGCCCGCCAGCTGGCCCCGGCCTGTGAGGCGGCCTGTCAGACGGATGGCGGCGTGGTCCTGTATCTGGGCGACCCGAACCTGCCGCTGACCACCATCGAGGCCTATGAGCTGGCCTATGATCGCTCGCTTGAAAGCATCAACGGTCGTTTCCGGTCGGCGGTCTGGTACCAGCACACCTATAACAATATCGCCTCCAGTGCGGTCCCGCAGGACTTCACGTCCAATCCCCTGGTCTTCCCGTTCGTGAACACGGGCGTGTCGAATGCCAAGGGTCTTGAACTTGAACTTCAGGGCCTGGCCGCGGGCTTCCTGCGCTGGCAGGTCGATTACGCCTATATTGATGTCACCGACCACCCGACGACACGGCTGATCGGTGGTGTGCCAACGCTGCACCACAATCTGCTCTATGGGAAGACGACGTCGAAGCACAAGTTCGGCGGCCTTCTGGGGATCACACAGGGCAAGTGGGACGCGGATATCTCGGCGCGCACCTATTCTGGGCGCAACGGTTTTGCGGGTAGCACCACCTATCTGGTGCCCGTGCCGTCCTATGTGAATGTCAGCACCCGTATCGGGTATCGCCTGAACGATACCTTCACCATTTCGGCCGAAGGCTGGAACCTGCTGGACCGCAACCATATCGAAACCAACGGCATCCGCATGGGGACCCGTTATTCGGTTGGGGTACAGGCCCGGTTCTGATCGGCCGTCCGATGTTGGGGGGAGCTTTTTTCTGACCTCTCCCGGGCTCCCCCTGACGATGGTCCAGGCGCGCATTTCTATGAAAGACCTGACCTGTCCGCGCCCTCGGATGGGCGGGCCGCCCGCACGCGGCCCCGCGTGCCTGGACCATTTTTCATTCCATCGTCCCGTTCCGGCGAAACCCCCTTGTGCTGGAGTAGTCCCATGTTCAGCCCGTCCGTTAGCCAGCCTCTGGCAACCGACATTCTTGTCCGTTCGGTCCGGCTGTTTGATCCTGTTCTCCGGGTGTTTGGTCCTGTCCGGCAGGCGCTGGTCACGCGCCGTCGTTTCCGGGACTGGCCGCTGGCGGTCAAGCTGGGGGCGGTGCCGGTCCTGGCGCTGCTGATCCTGCTGGCGCAGTTCCTGATGGCCAATGGTACCATCAACCAGTTGGCGGGGAGCACGGTGCCCGGCCTGGATCGGGCGGTGGCCCGCACGGCCCGGATCGCGGCCATGGTGGGCCAGATCCGGGATGTGAATGGCGATCTTTATACGGTGCTGACGGCCAAATCGACGGGCAACAGCAAGCTGACGCTGGATCCCGTCGCGGCCAAGCTGACGGCACTGATCAAGGACGTCAACACCTTGGCGGCCGAGCTGGAGGGGACGCAGACGGCGGCCAAACTGAAGGCCGTCGAGGCGCGGCTGGTGGAATTCAACGGCGCCGTGGTCTGGGTCTCCACCATGCTGGACGTGGATTTCCAGAGTGCCGTCTCCTTTGTGGAGCCGTTCCAGGCCACCTATCAGGCGGTGGCCGAGGAGTTGAGCGCCATGGTGGCCGCCGAGGTGGCGAACAGCAGCCGCGAGGTCACCGACGCGGTGCAGGGCGCGCAGGACGATGCAAGGCTGTTCATCTGGACCGCCATCCTGCTGGGGGCGGGACTTCTGGGCCTGTCCACTGCTGCCAGCCTGGCCCTGCGCCGGTCGGTCCTGGATATCGCCCAGGCCACGGGCAAGCTGGCCGGCGGTACCCTGGATGTTGATCTGGAGGCGCAGGAACGCCAGGACGAGCTGGGCCAGGTCGTGGCCTCGCTGCATGTGTTCCGCGACAATGCCCTGCGCATGCGGCAGCTGGACGCGACGCAGCGCCAGCAGCGCGAGAAGGCGGAGCAGGAGCGCCGCACCCTGCTGTCCGATCTGGCCGCCAGCTTTGAAAGCAAGGTCATGGCCAATCTGCGGCTGGTGTCCGACGCCGTCGGGTCCATGCGCACGGAGGCCGACAGCATGGCCGATCTGGCGACCCGCGCGGCCAGTCAGTCCGACATTGTGCGCAGTGCCGCCACCAATGCCGCCGGCAATGTGGAGGCGGTCTCGGTCGCGTCGGAGGAACTGTCCTCCTCCATCTCCGAGATCGGCCGCAATGCCGATTATTCATCGCAGCTGGTGCGCGATGCGGTGCAGCGCACGCGGCAGGCCAATGAGAATATCGGGACCCTGCAGCGGGCCGCCGACCGGATCGGCGAGGTCGTGGTGCTGATCAACGAGATCGCCCGCCAGACCAACCTGCTGGCGCTGAACGCCACCATCGAGGCGGCGCGCGCCGGTGCCGCCGGCCGCGGCTTTGCCGTGGTGGCGTCGGAGGTGAAAGGCCTGGCCCAGCAGACGGCAGCGGCCACCGAGGAAGTGTCGGGTCAGGTCGCCAATGTCCGCGCGGCGGTGGACGAGGCGGTCAGCGACCTGAAAACCGTCACCAGCCTGGTGGACACGGTCAGCGACACGGTGGTGGCCATCGCCGGCGCCATCGAACAGCAGAATGCCGTGACCCAGGAGATTTCCCGCAACATGCAGGAAGCCTCGCAGACGACACGCACCATGTCGGTGGAGATCGAGGATGTGGGCGGGGCCGTGGGCACCACCGGCAACCGTGCGCGCAAAGTGTCCGACGCCACCGGCCTGGCCCAGGTGAATACCGGCGAACTGGCCAAGGCCGTGGACGAATTCCTGCGCA
>CALRNG020000053.1:0-12428 GCA_943369495.1 Rhizobium sp. Q54 | reverse complement strand
CTCGCACGCCGCCGCGTCCAGCCCGTCCACGTCGCCGCCAAAGGACGGCTGAGACCTTATCAAGGGTGGCCGGGGCCGTGATCGTCGGCTATCGTCGTGCCGGTCGTGGTTGTGGTGCCCGTGACATGGCGCAGCCATAATCTTCCGTTTTCCTGGCCGGCATGATGATGCGCATCCTTCCCTTGTCCTTCCTGTCATTGCTGCTGGTGGCCATCCCCTTGGCCGGCGCCCAGGCGCAGAACAGCATCGGGCCGTTGCCGGCCAGTCCGCCAGCGGCGGCAGTCCGCGCGCCCATTGCAGTGCCACCCACGCCCGATCTGACCCTTCCGCCGACGCCCGCCATACCCGATCAGGGGGATATTCCAGCCGGACCGGTGACGGAATTGCCGCCAGACCGGTTTCCTGGACCCGTGACCGGTCTCGCTCCGGACCGTCTTCCGGAAGACCGCAGCACCCTGCTGTATCCGCCTGGCGTAGAGCTTCTGCCGTCGGGCACAGACGCCGTGTTGTCCGACATTGTCGCACGGCTGAAGGCCAGGCCCGCCGAACGGCTGGAACTGCGGGCCTATGCCACTACGCGGAGTAACCGTCCGACGGATTCGCGCCGCATTGCGCTGCTGCGCGCCCGGGCCCTGCGCGACCGGCTGGTGCAACTGGGACTTGATCCGCTGCGCCTGCTGGTCTTTGCGGAGGGGATGCCGCCATCGGTAGACGGTGCGGCGGCACTGGTCGCCGCGTCTGATCGCGTCGATCTGGTGATCCGCCCATGACCTTGTCCGCCGACCGCCGCATCGCCGCCCCGGAACGGCCCCCCATGGCCGAACCGCCGGCCAGCAAGCCGGGCCGATTCTTGACCCGGATGGCACTGTTCACCGTGGCGGTGGCGTTGATCGCGGCGGTGCTGCTGCCGTCCCTGGTCCAGGCCTTCCTGGCCAACCCGGCGCTGAACGGCCTGATCCTGTTCACGCTGCTGCTCGGTATCTGGTTCATCTTCCGACAGGTCACCATGCTGGGACCGGAAGTGGCCTGGCTGGAGGCGTTTACCGCCAACCGTGCGGCTGATGTGCAGCCGCGCCTGCTGGCCCCCATGGCTCGCATGCTGGGTGAACGGCAGGGCGGGCGCTTCACCCTGTCAACAATGGCCAGCCGGTCACTGCTGGACGGGGTGGGGACTCGGCTTGATGAAGGGCGGGAAATTTCCAAGTATTTGATCGGGCTGCTGATTTTCCTAGGGTTGCTGGGCACTTTTTGGGGTTTGCTACAGACTGTATCCTCCATCGGCACCGTCATTTCCGGCCTCAGCTTTGACACTGCCGATGTGGCGGGTGTGTTCGGCAATTTGCAGGCGGGTCTGTCGGCGCCGCTGTCGGGCATGGGCATGGCCTTCTCCTCCTCCCTGTTCGGGCTGGCGGGGTCGCTGGTGCTGGGGTTCCTGGAATTGCAGGCGGGCCAGGCGCAGAACCGATTCTATACGGAGCTGGAGGATTGGCTGGCCGGCGTCACGCGGCTATCCAGCGGCGCGCTGGGCGACGCCGATGCCGGTGGCGGGGGTGGCGCATCTGTTCCCGTCTATATCCAGGCTTTGCTGGAGCAGACGGCGGAGAATATCGAGCGGCTGCAATTCACCATGGCCAGCGCGGAGGAGGGGCGGAAGATCCAGGGGCAGCAGCTGGTGCAACTGACCGAGCGTATCGCCGCCTTGACCGACCAGATGCGGGCCGAACAGCAGGTGATGCTGCGTCTGGCCGAAAGCCTGTCCAGCGGCAGCCTGGGCATTGACGAGGCGACCCGCGCCCATATCCGCAATCTGGAGCTTTACACCGCCCGCCTGTTGGAAGAGACGACGCAGGGGCGCATCCAATCGACCCAGGAACTGCGCAGCGAGATCAAGATCCTGGCCCGGACCGTGGCGGCGCTGGGCGATACGGAGCGCTGATCCATGGCCTATGTCCGGCGGCGCGGATCACGGGACGAGAAGGTCGATATCTGGCCCGGCTGGGTGGACGCGCTGTCCAGCCTGACCATGGTGGTCATCTTCCTGCTGATGGTCTTTGTGCTGGGCCAGTTCTATCTGACCAGCGCCTTGCAGGGTCGCGACCGGCAGCTGGCCGATCTGCAAAGCCGGGTGGCGCAACTGGCCGATGCCCTGGCCCTGGAACGCGACAGTGCGGCCCGGATGCAGGCCGACTTCGGGCAGTTGACCGACCGGCTGCGCGCGACTCTGGCAGAGAAAGAGGCGCTGCAGGCCCGTCTCAACGCCACGGGCGGGGCGGCGGACGCGGTGGCCACGGCGGATGACCGCGTCATGGGCCTGACTCGGGAGTTGGAGGAGGAGCGCAAGATCAGTGCGGCGGCCCGCAACGAGGCGGCCCTGCTGAACCAGCAGATCGCCGCCCTGCGCGCGCAGCTCCAGCAACTGGTGACCAGCCTGGACGCTTCAGAAGCCAAGGCCAAGGAGCAGGAGGTTCAGATCGCCGAACTGGGCAAGCGCCTGAACGCGGCGCTGGCCGGCAAGGTGGCGGAACTGGCGCGCTTCCGCTCGGAATTTTTTGGCCGGCTGCGCGAAATTCTGGGCAACCGCGATGATGTGCGCATCGTTGGCGATCGGTTCGTGTTTCAGTCAGAGGTACTGTTCGATAGCGGCTCTGCCGAGTTGGGGGAGGCGGGGCAGGTGCAGCTGGGCCGGCTGGCCAAGACGCTCTTGGAACTGGCAGCTAAGATGCCGCCGGAGATCAACTGGATCATGCGCGTCGATGGGCACACGGATGTGGTGCCCGTCAGATCCGGGCGGTGGCCCAGCAATTGGGAGCTGTCGACGGCGCGCGCCATCTCCGTCGTGAACTTCCTGATCCAGATGGGTGTGCCGCCCGAACGGCTGGCCGCCACCGGCTTTGGCGAGTTCCAACCGCTGGAGCCGGGCAACGGCCCGGCCTCCCTAGCGTTGAACCGCCGGATCGAGTTGAAGCTCGACAGCCGGTGAGGAGCTGTTACCGCGCCTTGGGGAAGGGCGGTAGTGCCGCCGTCGCCGCCTCGCGATAGGTGATGGTGTGGCCGGGTGACCATGTGCCGTCGGACAGGAATTCGGCCTGATTGGTCAGGACGCCATCCTTGAGCGTCAGGGTGGAGCGGACCTTGCTGATCTTGGGATGGCCGGCCACGTCCTCTTCGGCCACCAGCTTGCCCGGCCCATCGGCGCGCATCACGCCCTGAGTGTGGAACCCGGCGGTCGTGAAATAGTGGTAAATCATGGTCTTGCGCGGTTTGTCCCAGAAGACCAGGGTCTCCCCACCATAGGACAGGTCGCCCAGGATATGGGTGATGCGCACGGCCTTGCCGCCCAGGGCCCATTCCCAACGCGACTGATCCACCATTGGTTTGCCATCCGGACCTGTGCCCTCGCCGCGCCAGCTTTTGCCAACCATGCCGGCAATGTCGGCGAACGGGTCAGCGTCTGCGGCCTGCGCCGGGGCCAGACCCAGCAGCATGGTGAGCATCAGGCCGATGGCGGCCAGCCATTTGCGCATGGTCATTTTTCTCTCCCTGTCTCTGTTTATCCGGGCTTCAGCCGGCGTTGCGGTCCTGCAAGGGCCAGTTGGCGGCAAGCGTGCGCTTTGGCAGGACAAAGCCCAGGACGCCGAACATCGCGTACATGACGCGGGTACCGAACGGGACCGTGCCCGTCTCCACGATGGATTTCAGGTTGGCCAGGATGTTGGTGCCGCCCTGGTCCATTTCCTTGGCGGTGCGGGTGCCGTGCGGGATGTTCTCTACCGTCAGGGTCACTTCCACCACACCATCGGCCTGCGGGAATAGTTCATAGATGACGGTGCAGGGGGTGTCGTCGAACTGCGTGAAGCGGAAGGTGTGGGCAAAGCGGCGGGGCGGGTCATATTCCAGCACCTCCCCCACCACCAGGGTACGGCGGCGGTCGGCGGTGCGCATCTGTACCGCCGCACCGGTGTGAAAGCCGGTATTGACCATCAGGGCGTTGAACACCGCCTGCTGCGGGCTGTCGGTCTTGGTCAGTTCTCGCCAGATGGCCTCGACCGAGCCTTTGATCTTGGTGCGGAACACCTTCTTGTTCTCATCCCCCATAACATCCCCCTGTCATGATCCCGCTTCGATCTTGTCCTTCAGGTCCAGCAGCTTGCCGGCCCAGAAATCATCAAACTCATCCGACCAACGGCGGTGGATGGCGCGCAGCGGCAGGGTGTTGACGTACAGTCGCCGCTCCCGCCCCGCCTTTTCCGACACGACCAGATCCGCCTCTTCCAGCACGCGCAGATGCTTCAGCACACCGATCCGGCTCATCTCGAATGCCGACAGAAGATCGGCGACGATGCAGCCGGGATTGCCCCGGATCAGGTCAAGCAACCGCCGCCGTTCCCGGCTGGCCAGAGCCTGGAACACCGCATCGGTCGCCGCTTCGTCAAGCTGGTAAAGATCATCCTTCATAGGTAACCAGTAGGTTACATATTTGGGCGTGAGTCAAGGGGGCGTGAAATCCCCATTGTTAGAATCAGGAAGGGGGGTCAGGCGAAGCCGCGCGCCGGGTCGTGGGCGGGACGTTGCAGCCAGTTGCTGGCCGGATAGTCGCAGGCCCCATCCACCACATGGATCGTGTAGGCATGGCGCGACCGGTCGGATCGGTTCGGCCCCGACAAATGCGGCAGCAGGCCGTGCAGCAGGATCAGGGTGCCGCGCGTGGCCGGCAGCGGTACATAGCCGTTTTCGGGCGTGCAGTCCGGCCAGGGGCTGGCATCCAGCACCTCCATCGTCACCCCGCCATCGGCCGCGCGGTTGAAGCGCTTTTTCAGCCCATCCTTGTGCCCGCCGGGCAAGGCCCACATGCAGCCATTATCCAGGGTCGCATCCTGCACCGCGAACCAGAAGCCAACCACGCTCATCGGTTCGGTATAAAGGAAGGTGCTGTCCTGATGGCACACAACCTCACCGCCGATATGCGGCTGCTTGAAGATATACATGGACTGCATCAGCAGGGGCTTGGCCATCCCGATATCGCCGGCAATGGCGCCTAAACGCGCATCGCGGGAAAAGCGGTCAAACACCGGGTCACGGTCATGCATGGCATGGCCGATCTTATTGATCGACAAGTGCTTTTCCTGACGCAGACGGCCCTGCGCATCAAACGCCTCTTCCTCAAAGAAGAAGCGGATTTGATTGCCCGACGACATGAAATAATCGTCCGACGTCTTCTGCTGGTTCACCGTGGAGAAGATGGAGGCATGGGCATCGGCATCAAAGCCGTCAACCAGCCGCCCCGCCTGGGCCATCAGCCCGTCACAGGCGGCGTCACTGGCAAAGTCCGGCAACACCAGGAACCCGTCCCGGTGATAGGCGTCGATCTGATCTTGGGTCAGGTGCGGCATGGTCATTGTCCCAAGGCGCGGGCGCGCAGGAAATGGTCGGCCAGGACGGTTGCCATCATCGCCTCGCCCACCGGCACGGCGCGGATGCCGACGCAGGGGTCGTGGCGGCCCTTGGTCAGGATATCTGCTTCGTTACCGAAACGATCCACCGTCTGACGCGGGGTCAGGATGGAGGAGGTCGGTTTGACAGCGAAACGAACCACGATATCCTGGCCCGTGGAGATGCCGCCCAGGATGCCGCCGGCATGATTGGACAGGAAGAGCGGCTTGCCGTCCGGGCCGATCCGCATCTCATCAGCGTTTTCTTCGCCGGTCAGGCAGGCGGCGTCAAAGCCGGCGCCGACCTCCACACCCTTGACCGCGTTGATGGTCATCATGGCCTGAGCCAGATCACTGTCCAGCTTGTCATAGATCGGCTCGCCCCAGCCGGCGGGCACGCCACTGGCCACCACCTCGATCACCGCACCCACCGATGATCCGGCCTTGCGGATGCCGTCAAGATAGTCGGCCCACTGCCCGGCCATCACGGGATCGGGGCAGAAGAAGGGGTTCTGGTCCACCTGTGCCCAATCCCAGCGGGAGCGGTCGACCTTGTGCGGCCCCATCTGCACCATGGCCGCGCGGATGCTGATGCCGCTGCCGGGGGCAGTTTCCAGGACACGGCGGGCCACGGCACCGGCAGCGACGCGGCTGGCCGTTTCGCGGGCTGATGAGCGCCCACCGCCGCGATAATCACGGATGCCGTACTTGGCGTCGTAGGTGAAGTCGGCATGGCCGGGGCGGAACTTGTCCTTGATATCCCCGTAATCCTTGGACCGCTGATCCTCGTTCTCGATGAACAGCATGATCGGAGTGCCCGTGGTGAGGCCCTCGAACACGCCCGACTTGACCTGCACGCTGTCCGGCTCGCGCCGCTGCGTCACATACTTGCTCTGGCCGGGCTTGCGCTTGTCCAGGAAGGCCTGGATGAACGCTTCATCCAGGGGCAGGCGCGACGGCACCCCGTCCACGATACAGCCGATGGCCGGACCATGGCTTTCGCCGAAAGTGGTGAACCGGAAAAGGGTGCCGAAGCTGTTGCCCGCCATTTGGAAATCAGCCCTCGCCCATGCCGACCAGCAGCTTGCCGGTCTCGACGGCGGCGTCCACCTGCACCATGCCGACGGTGTGATAACCGCTATCGACATGCAGGTTCTCACCCGTCACGCCGCTGCCCAGATCGGACAGCAGGAACAGGCCGGCATTGCCAACCTCATTGATAGTGACGTTGCGGCGCAGCGGCGAATTCAGCTCGTTCCATTTCAGGATATAGCGGAAATCGCCGATGCCGCTGGCGGCCAGGGTCTTGATCGGGCCGGCGGAGATGGAATTGACACGGATACCCTGCGGACCCAGGTCGTTGGCCAGATACTTGACGCTGGCTTCCAGCGCCGCCTTGGCCACACCCATCACATTATAGTGCGGCATCACCTTCTCCGCCCCGTAATAGGACAAGGTCAGCAGGCTGCCGCCTTCCTTCATCAGGGGGACGGCACGCTGGGCCACAGCGGTGAAGGAGTAGCACGAAATATCCAGGCTCTTCAGGAAGTTGCCGCGCGTGGTATTGAGGTACAGCCCGTCCAGCTCGTTCTTGTCGGAAAAGGCGATGGCATGCACCACGAAATCCAGGCCGCCCCACTTTTCCTTGATCGTTTCGAAGGCAGCATCAATGCTGGCCTCATCCGTCACATCACAAGGCAGCAGGATATCGGAACCAACCTGATCGGCCAGCGGCTTCACGCGCTTCAAAAGGGCGTCGCCCTGATAGGTGAAGGCCAGCTGGGCTCCGTGCTGGGCCGCGACCTGGGCGATGCCCCAGGCGATGGAACGGTCGTTGGCGACACCCATGATGAGGCCGCGCTTGCCGGCCATCAGGCCGCTGCTGATCTGGGTGGTGGCGCTATTCGTCATTCTCTTCTCTCCGCCATGGCCGATCGGCCATAAATCGGGGCGCATCCTACACGAACGAAGTCGAGGGTCAAACGCATGGCAGGCGGGTCAGGGTTTTCAGGGGCAAGGATGCGCAACCTGTTGCGGCTGCTGCGTGACGGACACACCATCCTGGCCCATGCCGCACGCCGGTTCGCCCGCAACAAGGGCTTCGTGTCGGCATCGGCCCTGACCTACACGACGCTGCTGGCCCTGGTGCCACTGCTGACGGTGGTGTTCGCCATCTTTACTGCCTTTCCGGCCTATCGACGGCTGCGGCAGCAGGCGGAAACGCTGCTGTTCCAAAATCTGGTACCGCAGGTGGGCGATCAGATCCAATCCTATGCGGGCACCTTCGTGGCCAAGGCGGGGGCCCTGACGGGCCTGGGTGTCATCGGTCTGACCATCACGGCCATCCTGCTGTTCTTCGCCATCGAAGGGGCGCTGAATTCCATCTGGCGGGCAGCGGAGCCGCGCCCGATGCTGACGCGGCTACTGTCCTTCTGGGCTGTGCTGACCATGGCCCCCCTGCTGCTGGGGGCCAGCCTGTCACTGGGGTTGGGTGCCGTGGCCCGGATGAAGGCGGATGGCGATCCGGGGTTGGCCCTTGCCCTATCGCTGGTGCCGTTCCTGTTCGAGACGGCGGCTTTCACCTTGATGTATGTGGCCATTCCCAACCGGGAGGTGGCATGGAAGGACGCGCTGGCCGGCGGGGCCGTGGCCGGCCTGGCGACTGAACTGGCCAAGACCGGCTTCTCCTTCTACCTGACCCTGTTTCCGACATATGAAGCGATTTATGGCGCCCTGTCGGTGGTCCCGACCTTCCTGCTCTGGCTTTACCTTCTGTGGTCCATCGTCCTGTTCGGTGCTGAACTGGCGGCGTCGCTGCCGGAATGGCGGGCCGGGCGCCTGAATGGGGAGGAAGGGGGGCTGGGCACCGGTCAGCGCCTGATGGTGGCGCTGGCTGTGCTGGACGCCCTGCACCAGGCCAGCCACCGCGGGGTTGGGCTGAAGCGGGAGGCGCTGGCGCGGCGGGTGCCGGTGGGCGGGGCCTTCATCGACGACATGCTGGAATCCTTGCGGAAATCGCATTGGGTGGACCGGTCGGGGCGAGGCGCCTGGATGGTGTCGCGCGACCTGAACCGCGCCACATTGGCCGATCTGCGGATGGCGCTGGACCTCGCGATTCGTGGTGAGAGTGCCATGGTTGAGCGCCTTGACACCGGCTGGGCCGCCGATACCGCCGAAATGATCACAAATGCCGAACAGGCGGGTCGGGAAATGCTGAACGTTTCGCTGGCAACGATTTTTGCGTCGCAAAATGACCGGAAGGACCCTCCGGAAGCGGCCTGAACCCTTGAAACCCGCCTGTTACAAGGCGGTACCGGCCTGTCACACCGGTGCGCGCCGCCGAAGCGCGGAATCTCTGCCTTTGGGCCTATACAAGTGCAAAGATGCAACGGTCCTTCGCAATGTTGAGTCACCAATGTGAAACACCTATTGCAAGCGCGAGAGAATAGATTGTTATTTGCGGGCAGCAGCTATGCGGCCCATCGGAACCTTGGTCTCTGACCTTACGGAAACGGTGGGTGGTTCCGGTCCTGAACGGGGATCTGGAGTCTGGGGCAACCCAATCGGTGTCCACCAACGGCCACCTGGAAAAGGGAAAGAGATAGATGAAGCAGTCCGTATATTCCGCGCGGTCGATCCGCCGCCTCCTGATGGCCAGCGCCGCTGTGAGCGCCGTTGCCATGACCACAACCACAGCGATGGCGCAGGACCTCGTTCTGGATGAGATCGTGGTGACCGGGTCGCGCATTGCGCGTCCGAACGTCACCTCCACCAGCCCGGTGTACAGCGTCGGCGCCGCTGAAATCGATATGCAGCAGCAGCCGGAAGTTGAAAAAATTCTGCGTATCCTGCCTGTCACCGTGCCGGGTGATGGCCAGAACGTGAATAACGGTACTGCCGGTGTGTCCACCGTTGACCTGCGCGGCCTTGGCGCCCAGCGCAACCTGGTCATGATGGACGGCAAGCGTATGACGCCGTACAACCAGTTCGGTCAGGTCGACGTTTCCCAGATCCCGATCGCTCTGATTGAGCGTATCGACATTGTCACGGGCGGTGCTTCCGCCGTGTACGGTTCTGATGCTATCTCCGGTGCCCTGAACTTCATCATGAAGCAGGATTTCGAAGGTATCGAAGCCAACTACGACTTCTCCCGCACGGGCGAGGGCGACGGCGACATCCATTCCGGCGATGTCACGATCGGTGCCAACCTCGACGGCGGTCGCGGTAATGTCGTGCTGAGCATGAACTACTCTGATCGTAAGGGCGTTCTGTTCGGTGATCGTCCGCTGGGTCAGTTGGGCATCGTGACCGCGACTGGTGGTGGTCTGGCTGATTTTCAGGCTGGTCGCGCCCCGGCAGCCCCGCCGGCTGGTTGCGGTGGCCCTGGTTCAGTGGCCGTTGGTGGCTCCACCACCACCCTGCCGACCCGCGTCGCTATCGCCGGTGGCCCGGCCCTGGGCCAGTTCCGCGATGACGGCACGCTGGGCACCAATTGCGGTGTGTTCAATTTCAACCCGTTCAACTATTACCAGACCCCTCTGCAGCGCTACGGCGCGACCGCCCTGGCTCGGTATGAAGTCAACGAGAATATCGAGGCCTACGGTCGCTTCTCGTACTCCGGCACCAATGTTCGTCAGCAGATCGCACCGTCGGGTGTGTTCGGTGATGCCTTATTCGTGCCGCTGGCAAATCCGTACCTGAGCGCGCAGGCTCGGACAACGATCATCAATGCCGCCAATACCGGTCGTATCGCGGGTTCGGTTGCCACGGCGGGTTCCTTCCCCAACTGGCGTGACCTGAACAATAACGGCGTGGTTGATCAGGCCGACGATATCCGTCTGTCGATCCGCCGTCGTACCGTCGAGTTCGGCGCCCGGTCGACCACCTATGACAATAACGCCTTCCAGGCGGTGTTTGGTCTGCGTGGCGACTTCATGGAAGACTGGAGCTACGACGTTTCGTTCCAGCGTGGTGAATCCGACCGTGCCAATGTCAGCGCCGGTTACACCAACGTTGCCAATATTGCCAACGCCGTCAACGCCGTCAGCACCACTGCTTGCCGTACGGGCGGCAGTGCCTGCGTGCCGCTCAACCTGTTTGGTGGTTTCGGCTCAATCACGCCGGATATGGTCGGCTATTCCTCTGCGACCGCCATCGAAAAGCAGAATTATCGCCAGACCATCGCGTCGGGTGTGATCTCCGGTCCGATCGCCGGTTTGGTCAGTCCGTTCGCGGAAGAGCCGGTGTCGATCTCCATCGGTACCGAATATCGTGAGGAAGTGGCCTCCACCACCCCTGACGAATGCTTGAAGCTGGCTCCGTCCTCGTGCTTGGGCGGTGCCGGTGGCAATACGTTGCCGATCTCCGGCGGCTTCGAGGTCAAGGAAATCTTCGGCGAAGCGATCTTCCCGCTGGTGGCGGATAAGGAGTTCTTCAAGGCTCTGGACCTCGAAACGGCGTATCGCTACTCCGACTATGACAAGACCGGCGTCAACAAGACCTGGAAGTTGGGTCTGACCTGGGCCCCGATTGAGGAAGTTCGCTTCCGTGGCTCGCAGCAGCGCGCTGCCCGTGCGCCGAACGTCAGCGAACTGGCTTCGCCGCAGCGTGCATCGCTGTTCAACGCTCTGCGTGACCCCTGCTCTGTCGCCAATCCCGCCGCTCGTACGGACGCTACCCTGCGCACCCGCTGCGCTGCGACTGGCATGACGCTGGCGCAGGTTGGCACGGTGGAAGACATCGTTGCCGGTCAGATCAACGCCTTCTCTGGTACCGATCTGGTCAATCTGCCGAAGCCGGAACGCGCTGACACCACCACGGTGGGTGTCGTCCTGACGCCGGACCTGGGTGTGCTTAAAAACACGTTCATCTCGGTCGATTATTATAACATCGACATCAAGGACTTCATCGGCACCCTCGCGCCGCAGGAAATCCTGGACTCGTGCTATACTGCCGGTAACACAGCCGAGTGCGCCAAGATCCGCCGTGTTGGCGGCACATTGACCCTGCCGGGCTCGGGTGTCGAACTGTTCACGACCAATCTCGACTACCTGCGGGCCGAAGGTCTGGAACTGGCTGTGGCGTTTGGTGTTGACCTGGAAGACTTGGGCATCGATGGCGACATGGGTAGCCTGAACTTCGCCCTGAATGCCAACCGCTACCTGACCTCGGAGTCGCTGAGCGGTCAACAGGGGACCGTGCTGGATTGCTTGGGCCGTTACGGCGCCAGCTGCCCCGGCGGCGGTGGTATCGGTAGCCCGACCCCGAAGACCCGTTGGGTTCAGCGCCTGAACTGGAGCGTGGGTGACCTGATGGTCGGTTATACCTGGCGCTATATGAGCAGCGTTCGTATCGAAGAGGCACAGGAAGCCGAAACGTTTGCCGACTTCCGCAAGATCAAGGCTCACAACTACATCGACCTGAACGGTTCTTACGATCTGTTCGAGGGCGTGCGTGTCAGTGCCTCAGTCACCAACCTGTTCGAAAAGGAGCCGCCGGTTGTTGGTAACGAAGCTGGACAGACTTCGGCCAACTCCGGCAATACCTTCCCCAGCACCTATGACGCGATGGGGCGCGTCTTCTCTGTCGGGTTGAACGTCAAGTTCTAATCCAACAGTGACCTTGTGTAAGGGAGCGGCGGGCCTTGTGCCCGCCGTTTTCCTTTTGAGTAGCTGAAGATTTAAAAGCTGACCCTTGGCCGTAGGTTGGGGTGAACCTTTACGTCCCCTGACGTCTCGATGCCGCTGTCGCTGGTCAGGGTTTGCTCATGCTGTCCCGCGACCTACGGCCTGTGTCCCAGATCATGATTATTGGTATAATGTCTTCGGCTGAGCATTGTTCGGCCTTATCGCGGTGTGTTTTGGGAGACGTTCCTTGTCAGGTCAGACTCTACGGGATTTGGTTGCGCGCGCCGCTGCGGCGACGGCCAATGGACGGACGCGTGACGCGCTCCAGCTCTGGTCGGAGGTTCGGCGCCTGCATCCCGCCAACGTCGATGCG
>CALRNG020000052.1:0-12438 GCA_943369495.1 Rhizobium sp. Q54 | reverse complement strand
AGGAAGAAGGCCGAACCGTCGGCGAGGCGCACATTGATCTGGAAGGGCTGGCCGCTATCGGTCAGGTGGCGGAAGGACCCGTGCAGGGCGGCGGCATCGCTGGGCGCCAGCGCCTGTTCCACATCCTCAAGCCCGCGCACCTGTTCCAGGCCCAGCAGGGCCGCGAATCCGGGTGATTGCGCCAGATCGCCACCCGCACCCACCGCGAACCAGGCATCGGGACTGGCATCCAGCAGGGCCAGCAGACGGGCATTCTCCGTCCGCATCTCGTCCATATCCAGTTCGCGCCCCCGGCCCCAGGCCAGAAGCCGCAGGAACATCGCCGCGATGGTCAGCAGCAGGGCCAGGGTCAGCAGGCCAAGCACAGGGGATTGCGCTTCCCACAGGGGAAGCAGCATCCAGCCGATCGCAGCCAGCCCCAGCAGGGCGGCACCGGCGATCGCAATGACATGGGCGACGGCGGGTTTCACAATGGCCCCGAGTGTAGGGGGTGAAACCATTGAAATGCAAGCATCAGCGGCCAATGCGAAGGTACCGGTCCGGACCGCGCCATGGTGCCTGTGCTTGACGTTGTCCGCTGCCTGCCCACATAGCAGGGCGTGTTCCATCCTTCCTTTGCCCCGAGCGAGCCCGATGACCGGCAATCCAAACCCCCACGATCCCATCCAGTGGCATGGCACCACCATCATTTCCGTCCGCAAGGATGGGCTGGTGGTCATCGCTGGCGATGGCCAAGTGTCGATGGGGCAGACGGTGATGAAGTCGAATGCCCGCAAGGTCCGCCGTCTGGCGGGCGGATCGGTGATGGCCGGGTTCGCCGGGGCCACGGCCGATGCCTTCGCCCTGTTCGAACGGCTGGAAGCCAAGCTGGAACAGCATCCGGGGCAGCTGACCCGTGCCGCCGTGGAAATGGCCAAGGATTGGCGGACCGACCGTTACCTGCGCCGGCTGGAGGCGCTGATGGCCGTGGCCGACAAGGATGTCTCGCTGGTCATCACCGGCAATGGCGACGTTCTGGAGCCGGAAGACGGCATCATCGGCATCGGGTCCGGCGGCTCCTATGCCCTGGCCGCCGCCCGTGCGCTGAAGGACATTGAAGGTTTCGATGCCGAAATGATCGCGCGGCGCGCCATGAAAGTGGCCGCCGACATCTGTGTCTATACTAACCATTCCGTGACGCTGGAGAAGATGTGATGAGTGCCACCGCCTTCTCCCCGCGTGAGATCGTTTCGGAACTGGATCGATATATTGTCGGCCAGAATGAGGCCAAGCGCGCCGTCGCCATCGCGCTGCGCAACCGCTGGCGCCGCCAGCAGCTGTCGGGCCAGATGCGCGAGGAAGTATATCCCAAGAATATCCTGATGATCGGCCCCACCGGTGTCGGCAAGACGGAGATTGCGCGGCGTCTGGCCAAGCTGGCGCAGGCCCCGTTCGTGAAGGTGGAGGCCACCAAGTTCACGGAAGTCGGCTATGTCGGTCGCGATGTGGAACAGATCATCCGTGATCTGGTCGAAGCCGCCATAGTCACGACCCGAACCCGCCTGCGCCAGGAAGTGGCGGCCAAGGCCGAACTGCATGCCGAGGAAAGGGTGCTTGATGCCCTGGTCGGGGAAAGCGCCAGCGCCGAAACGCGGGCGAAATTCCGCAAGCAACTGCGTGAAGGCACCCTGAACGACCGGGAGATCGAGGTTCAGGTGGCTGACAATGCCGTGCCCGGCATGCCGACCTTCGATGTGCCCGGTATGCCCGGCGCGCAGATGGGCATGGTCAATCTGGGCGACATCTTCGGCAAGGCCTTTGGCGGCGGCCGTACCAAGACCCGCAAGATGAGCGTGTCGGAAAGCTATGACCTGCTGATGGCGGAGGAGAGCGACAAGCTTCTCGACAATGAGAAGGTGGTGGCCGAGGCCATCAACGCCGTGGAGCAGAATGGCATCGTCTTCCTGGACGAAATCGATAAGATCTGTGCCCGCAGCGAGCATCGCGGCGGTGGCGATGTGTCACGCGAAGGTGTGCAGCGTGACCTTCTGCCCCTGATCGAGGGGACGGTTGTCTCCACCAAGCATGGGGCGGTGAAGACCGACCATATCCTGTTCATCGCGTCGGGCGCTTTCCATGTCGCCAAGCCCAGCGACCTGCTGCCGGAACTCCAGGGCCGCCTGCCCATCCGCGTGAACCTGCAGCCCCTGACCCAGGCCGATTTCCGTCGCATCCTGACGGAGCCGGAATGCAGCCTGATCAAACAGTATGTTGCGCTGTTGAAGACGGAGGAGGTGGAGCTGGTCTTCACCGACGACGCCATCGAGGAGTTGGCCCGACTGGCGGCCGAGATCAACCGGACGGTGGAGAATATCGGCGCCCGCCGTCTGCACACGGTCATGGAGCGGCTGCTGGAGGAGATCAGCTTCGCCGCGACCGAGAAGAGCGGGGAGGTGATCACCGTCGATGCGGCTTATGTCCGCGCCCAGCTGGACGGGCTGTCGCAGAATACCGACCTGTCCAAGTTCATCCTGTAACAGGGGCATCAGATGGGGCCAATTCAGGCCCGATCTCCGGCCCCGGCCTTGCCGCTTCCCCCTGGTCCTGCCATGCTTTTGGCAGGGATATGAGCAGGGGGAAGCGGATGATCTTGTCAACCTTGGAGAATCCGGCCGGTTACCGCGTCGTGCGGCATCTGGGGCTGGTTCAGGGCAGCACGGTGCGGTCCAAGCATCTGGGCCGGGACATCATGGCCGGGCTGAAGGAGATCGTGGGCGGGGAACTGCGCGGCTATACCGAGCTTCTGAACGAGGCGCGGGAGGAGGCGACGGCCCGCATGCGCGATGCGGCGGCGGAACTGGGTGCTAACGCCATCATCTCCATCCGATTTGGCACCGCCAATATCGGTAGCGGGGCGGCGGAGGTCCTGGCCTATGGCACGGCGGTTGAGATCGTGGCGGAGCAGGCCGCATCGTGAGCGCGCCGGAAACCGAACTGCCCCCCGGTTTGCAGTGGCTGGAGTTCCTGCTGGAGATGGGCGACGGGGAATATCTGGGCTGGAGCGCCTGGCTGATCGGTGTCGTGCTGGCGGCGCTGTTCAATGCCGGCATCCTGCTGCTGGGCGCCCGGCTGGAACGCCGACATGACCGTGAACTGGCAGCGATGGAGGCGGCGACGGCCAGCGTGCGGGTCTTCACTGGCAAGCCGCCACCGGGCTTGACCGGCGTGCCGCAGTTGGTGCAGGCGGCCATCGTCATGGCCCCGGCGCCGCTGGGCCGGTTGATGCTGCTGATCCGGCGGATCATCGGCGGCCGTGTGGTGACGCGGCAACGCGACATGCAACGCACCCGGCGTCTGGCGCTTCTGCGACTACGTGAACAGGCCCACGCTCTCGGGGCGGGCGTGCTGGCAGGTGTGGAAATCTGCCAGATCGGGTTGGATCGGGGGCGCTTCGCCATGCTGGCCACGGGGACGGCCCTTGTGGGCAGCGCGCCGTCGCCTGTGCCACAGGTGACGGAAGCCATTGGCGCGGAGCCACCCCGGCGCCGGCGGGAACTGCTGATCGCGCTGGCCGCCCTGATCCTGCTGGCGGCGGTCACGACGGAGTTGGACTATCTGTTCGACACCTATTTCGGGGATTTCTGGAAGCGCTGGGTCTTCCACATAAAATAGGTCAGGAGGGGGCCGCCGCCTTGCGGGGCCGCTTGAACCAGAAACTCCAGACGGCCAGCGTGCCCAGCAGCGCCATGCCCAGGCCCGACAGGGTCATCAGCAGACGGTAGGCAAGCCCACCAACCTTCGCCGCATGCAGCGGATAGACCTTCATGAAGGCCTGCTGCCCCGCCGGCATGGACAGGGCGTCGCGCATCTCCACAACCCGGCCATCGGCGGGATCAAACCAGACCAGGGTGCGGCCATTGGGCAGCCATTCCGCCGGCTGCTTCAGGCGCAGGGTGATCAGGTCGCCGGCCTTGCGCGGCAAGGACAGCACACGGAGTTCCGCTTCGGGGAACCGTTCGCGTGCCGCCGACAGCATGGCGTGCCAGTCCGGGCTTTCGGCCAATATCCCGCCCGTCACCTTGGGTGCCGCCGTCGCCGCGCGCCATTCCCGGGCGGGTCCGAACGGGCTTAACACGAGATCGGCCACCGGTCGCAGGGTCAGCATGGCGCCCGTCAAACAGGACAGGAACAGCAGCGGCACCAGCACGACACCGAAATCGCGGTGATGGCGGATGATGGCGGGCCGCGACATCCGCGCGGGCCAGAGCTTGAACTGGAACGTGCGGCGCAGCTTCCACCACAGGATGAAGCCGGAGATCACAAAGAACAGCCCGACCAGCGACACAATCCCCAGGAACGTCTCCCCTATATCACCGGCCAGCAGATAATGGTGTAGGTCGAACAGCCACAGTTCCGGGCGCCCCCAGATGCTGTCCCATTGCGCCACGACGCTGCCAGCCTGATCGGCATAGGCACCGGCGCCCTTCGCGGTACGCAGCCGGTGCAGGCCGAAACTGTCGCTGGCGAAGATGATGCTTTCCGGGCGGGCCGGATCGGCGAAGATCTTCCCCACGGCATCGGCGACGGGACCGGCCTCGCGCACCAGCGCGTCACCGGCACCCGGCGCCCAGACCCAGGCATCCTTATGCACAAGCAGGGCCCCGGTCAGCCCCATTATGGCCAGGACCAGACCCAGGATGCCGCCTGCCCAGCGGTGGAGGAGGTCGAGCGCCTTCATCAGAAGCTGTAATCCCAGCCGACGGTCAGGGTGCGGCCCCGACCGGCATAGAAACGCTGATTGTCAGTCAGGCGTTGGGTCTGGCTGTTATAGTCGATGAACTGGTTATCCAGCAGGTTCTGCACCGACAGCGTGACCCCGCCCACCGGCAACTCATAGCGGATGGAGGCATCCACAACAGTATAGCCGCCGAAATCGCTGCCCACCGGCTGTCCTTCGAAATCACGCGACAGGTAGAGTTGCGCCTGTACCCGCGCCGTAATGTCGCCTTCGGCATAGGCGGCGGCCAGATTGACGCGATCGGGGGAGATGTTGGCGCCGTCCAGGTCGCTATCCACCTTGCCGTCACCATTGCTGTCATTGCGGCCCTTCAGATGGGCGTAACCGCCCGACAGGGTCAGGCCCGGCAGCGGCGTCTCATAGGAGAGGTTCAGTTCCAGCCCTTCGATTTCAATCCGCTGGCGCTGCGCCTCATAGACACCGTTCAGCAGAACCAGCAACTGGCCCTTGGTGGAGGTGGACCAGAAATAGGTGGCGCTGCCCTTGAACGGACCATGGTCGCCTTCCACCCCGATCTCCTTGTTGTTGGAGATGATGGGGCTGATATCCAGGAAATTGTCGATATCCTGGCCGGCGCGGGTGATGGCGCGGGTGATGCGGCCCACATCGGGCACCGTATAGCCCTCGGCATAGGAGACATAGGTGCGCAGGCCCGGCACCGGCTCCACGATCACGCCGCCATTCCACAGCGTGTCGCTGAAGGTCGGGCTGCCGCCCGACACCAAGCGGGAGCCGTAGGAGGCGAGCGTGGTGTAATCGTCGATGGTGATGCGGGCATTCTCCGACCGCACCCCGCCGGCCAGCCGCAGCTTCTCATCCAACAGCGCCAGGTTGACCTGTGCGAAGGGCGCCAGGCTGCGGAAATCGGTGGGCGGCACCCAGGCGCGGCCGGTGGCGATCAGCCGCTGTTCGGTCGTGTCCCAGATGGCATCGAAGCCGACGGTGCCCGTCAGATCCTCGAACCCCGGCATGGTGCGCTCATAGGCGATCTTGCCGCCTGTCTTGCGCGACCGGTTCTGCGACTGGTCGAACAGGGTGCCGATGGGGGCCAGACGCACATCCTGGAAGGTGGCGATGGGGCTGGGCTCGCCGCCATAGGTATCGCGGGAGCGGTTGAAGAACAGCTGGCTGGTCAGCGTGCCGCCCACCAGCTCATCATCGGTCAGCGACAGGGCCACGCTTTCGGTGCGGTTGGCGGCGGGCGTGCCCGGCGGGTCGCCCTTGATGGCGGAACCGGGCCGGTTGGTGGCGCGGTTGCCGGGAATGGCGACATAGTCACCGTCGCTCTTCAGCTCAAACCGGCTGGCGATCAGGTCCAGACGGGCCGCTTCCCAGATCTCATACCCGAAGCGGGCGAAAAAATTGCTGCTTTGGCTGTCCTGCGTCTCGCCCTGGGTGCTGTCCATGCCGATGCGGCTGCCATTGGTGTCATAGAAGGCGCCGCGGGTTTCATAGGCGGCACCCACGGTGGCATCAAAACGCCCGTCGCGGTGGCTGAGCAGGGCCGCAGCCTTGCCGCCCAGACTGTCCCCCTGGAACCCGTCATTGGCGGTGCCCTGGATCAGGACACGGCCATGATTGCCGTCGGATTTTGGGGCACCCACCGTCACCTGATTGACGATGCCGCCCGTGCCGCCAATGCCCTGCAGGGCGTTAGAACCGAAAATCACCTCCACCCGGTCCACGAAGAACGGATCGATGGTGAAGCCGTCGCGCGCACCGTCACGCAGCGGCGTGGATTGCGGAATGCCATTGATGGCGTAAAGCGGGGATCGGCCACGCAGCGTCTCCCCCGCGCCCGACAGCTTCTGACGGGTGGGGGAGAAGGAGGGGATCAGCGTCGAGACGGCATCCACCACCGACCCGCCAATGGCCGCCTGCTGCGCCAGAGAGGCGCTGTCAATGACATCGACGGTCAGGGGCAGGGCGTTGGCCGGCAGTTTGGTGCGCGCCGCCGTGACCACGATGGCATCGATACCGTCCTGCGCTGTGTGTGCCTGCTGGGCGGCAGCCGGCAGGGCGATCAGACTGCTGCCGATCATCAGGAATGATAAGGACTTGCGCATCGGAACCCCCCTTTTCAGAACGTCGGGACCCTATGATGACGCACATACAAATGCAACTCATTATCAATGCTATCGATGCAAGACGGATTTGACACGCTGGTCTGTGGAGGGCGGGTCGATCAGGCTATTCATTGCAAAAATGAAATAAAATATAAATTGCAAAGTCTTAAATATTAAATCTCGCTATTAAAATCGTCATGTCTCAAATGTCACAGAAGTTGACAATGAATGACGGCTGTTACACTTCGCTATTGCGATGAAATGGACCCTATACGAGTGTTTCGCCGGTGCCTGTAGGCACATTAACTAAGCACGCGCTCGCAAGCTTGCCAAACCAAGGCGCGGCCCGTTGGAACAAGGGGACACAGCAACCATGACACTTTCTGACAACACCCGCGGCTCCGTCCGCTCCCGCCTGCTGCTGGGTGCCGCCCTGGCCGCAGTGCTGGTGCCGGCGGGCACCGCCATTGCACAGGACGCGATCGAGGAGATCGTGGTGACCGGTTCGCGCATCGCGCGCCCCAATGATACCTCCACCAGCCCGGTCTACTCGGTCGGCGCCGCTGAAATCGATGCGCTTCAGCAGCCGGAAGTCGAGAAGATCTTCCGCATGCTGCCCGTCACGGTCCCCGGTGATGGTCAGAACACCAATAACGGCACCGCCGGCGCCTCCACCGTCGATCTGCGCGGCCTGGGTGCCCAGCGCAACCTGATCATGATGGATGGCAAGCGCGTCACGCCGTACAATTTCAACGGTCTGGTCGACGTTTCCACCATTCCGACGGCCTTGATCGAGCGTGTGGACATCGTCACCGGTGGCGCGTCCGCCGTGTACGGTTCGGACGCCATGTCCGGCGCCATCAACTTCATCATGAAGGATGATTTCGAAGGCGTTGATGCCAACTACGACTATTCCGTCACCGGCGAAGGCGATGGGCACATCCATTCCGCCGACGTGACCGTCGGTTCCAATCTGGCCGATGGCCGCGGCAATGTCGTGCTGGGCATCAACTATTCCCAGCGCAAGGGCGTGCAACTGGGTGCCCGCGCGCTCGGACAGTTGGGTATTGCTACCGCGTCGGGTGCGAACTACCAGAACTTCCTGGATGGTCGCGTGCCCGATCCCGCACCGGCGGGTTGCGGTGGCCCCAACTCCGTTGCGGCCGGCGGTTCGCCGACCACCCTGCCGTCGCGCGTGACCATTGCCGGTGGCCCGGCCCTGGGTCAGTTCCGCGACGATGGCTCCATCGGCGCCAACTGCTCGGTCTTCAACTTCAACCCGTACAATTATTACCAGACCCCGCTGGAGCGTTTCGGCGGCTTCGCGTCCGGTCGGTACGAGATCAACGAGCATGTCGAGGCCTATGGCCGCTTCTCATACTCCAGCACCAGCAACAATACCCAGATCGCCCCGTCGGGCATTTTCGGCACCACCTTCTTCGTGCCGCTGGCCAACCCGTACCTGACGGGTGCCGCTCGTCAGACCATCATCAATGCCGCCAATGCCGGCCGTACCGCCGGTACGGTGTTGACCAACGGCGCGTTCCCGAACTGGGTGGACGTGAACAATAACGGCGTGGTCGATCAGGCCGACGATATCCGTCTGTCGATCAGCCGCCGCACCGTGGAATTGGGGCCTCGCTCCACCTCCTATGAGAACAATGCCTTCCAGTTCCTGACGGGTCTGCGCGGCGATGTTATGGAAGGCTGGACCTACGACGTGTCGGTGCAGCATGGCGAAAGCAGCCGCACCAACCTCAGCGAGGGCTATACCAACGTCACCAACGTTGCCAATGCGCTGAACGCCGTCAGCACCACGGCCTGCCGTGGCGGCCAGGGTGGCTGCGTGCCGATCAACCTGTTCGGCGGCTTTGGCTCCATCACCCCGGAAATGGCGGCCTATGCCAGCGCGTCGGCCATCGACAAGCAGTCCTACTCCCAGACCATCGTCACCGGTTCGTTGAGCGGCCCGATTGAAGGCCTGATCAGCCCCTGGGCCAATGACAGTGTCGCCATCAGCTTCGGTGCCGAATACCGCGAGGAAAAGGGTACGCGTACGCCCGACGAATGCTGGAAGCTGGCCCCGGCCTCGTGCCTGGGTGGTGCGGGTGGTAACCTGCGCCCGATCTCCGGCGGCTTCGACGTGCAGGAAGTCTTCGGCGAAGTGCTGGTGCCGCTGGTTTCCGGCAAGCCGGGCTTCGAGTCGTTGGACTTCGAAGCGGCCTACCGCTATGCCGACTATGATCCGACCGGTGTCAACAAGACCTGGAAGCTGGGCTTGAACTGGACCCCGATCGACAGCGTTCGTCTGCGCGGCTCGCAGCAGCGTGCGGCCCGCGCCCCGAATGTCGGCGAACTGGCGGCACCGCAGGTCGCGGCTCTGCAGAACGCCAACACCGACCCCTGCTCGGTCGGCAATGCGGCGGCTCTGACGGACGCCACGCTCCGCGCCCGCTGCATTTCCACCGGCATGACGGCCGCCCAGGTTGGCACTGTCGTTGATCTGGCCGCCGGTCAGGTGAACGTGTTCGCCGGTACCGATCTCGCCCGTCTGCCGACCCCGGAAGTGGCCGATACCAGCACGCTGGGTATCGTCCTGACGCCGGATCTGGGTGCGATCAAGAACACCTTCATCTCGTTGGATTATTACAACATCAAGATCAAGGACGTGATCGGCGCCTTCGCACCGCAGGAAATCCTGGACGGTTGCTATGTCGCCGGTGACGCGACGCAATGCGCCAAGGTCATCCGTATCGGTGGTACGCTGACCCTGCCGGGCGCTGGTCTGCAGGCCTTCACGACCAACCTGAACTACCTGCGGGCAGAAGGTCTGGAACTGGGCGTCAACTTCAATGTCGACCTGGAGGATATGGGTGTCGGCGGCGATATGGGCACCCTGATCTTCGCCCTGAACGCCAACTACTATCTGACCCAGGAGTCCAAGTCTTCTGACCGGACCCCGGTTCTGGACTGCGTGGGCCGCTTTGGCACCAGCTGCCCCGGTGCCGTGGGTACGGGCGGCGTCGGCAGCCCGCTGCCGGAAATCCGCTGGGTTCAGCGCATGAGCTGGAATGTCGGCGACTTCACCGTCGGCTACACCTGGCGTCACCTGGGTGGGGTTGAGATCGAAGAGCGTCAGAAGCCGACGACCTTCGACAAGTTCGAGAAGATCAAGGCCTACAACTACATCGATCTCCAGGGTTCGTATCAGGTGTTCGAGCAGGTGCGCCTCAGCGCCGGCGTGACCAACCTGTTCGAAAAGGACCCGCCGGTGGTCGGCAACGAGGCTGGCGCCACCTCTGCCAACTCGGGCAACACCTTCCCCAGCATGTATGACCCGCTGGGCCGCGTGTTCTCGGTCGGTGTGAACGTGCGCTTCTGATCCCGGATGGATGGGGCGGGGCCGGGAGACCGGTTCCGTCCCATCCATCGGGCATGATGTACCCCGGGCGCGCAACCCGACCGGTCCCATGCGGGGCTGGCCGGGTTGCCGTCATTTCGGATATCATTATTGCAGCACGGCCCGCAGGGTGGCTGAAAAGATTGATAATCACGGTAAAACTTAATTGACAAGGCTGTCCGGCGGGGCAGCTATGGCCTGCGGAGTGTGGGTAGCGGTAATGAACCATCTGGCATCCGGGTTCGACATCAATCCAGACCAGGATCTGGTCGTGGGTGATGTGACGATCAGCCCGTCGCTGAACCGGATCGCCATGGGTGACCGGCAGCGTCGGGTGGAACCGCGCATCATGCAGGTGCTGGTGCTGCTGGTTCGCCATCAAGGACAGTCGGTTTCCCGCGATACGCTGCTGCATCATTGCTGGGGCGGGGTGTTCGTCGCCGAAGACAGCCTGAACCGCTGCATCTTCCAACTGCGCCGCGCGCTGCGCGATGTCGGCAGCATCCGCCTGCGGGTGGAAACGATCCCGAAATTCGGCTACGCGCTGTTCGTGGATGGCGCCGGCGAGGGTGAGGTCGCACCGGCACCGGACGGGGAGGATGCGACCGCATCGTCTGCCGGCGCCGGGGTGGCGCCGGTATTGGCTCCAACGTCTGGCGTGGTCCCGGTCGCCACGGAAGCACCCCGCCTGCGTCAGGCGCTGATGGTGGCTGTGGCGCTGCTGTCGCTGGCTGTCCTTGTACTGGGTGTGGCCTATTGGCGGGCCGGCCGGGTGGAGCCGGCGCTGGCCATTCCCGTGTTCGATGTCCTGCCGCTGACATTGGAGCCGGGGATGGACCTGTTTCCGGCCCTGTCGCCGGATGGGGAGATGGCGGCCTATGCCGCCCGCAATTCCTTTGATGATTTTGACATCATCCTGCGGGGCACGGGGCCGAATGGACGGTCCGTCTCGCTGACCAACACGGCTGACCATGACCGGATGCCGATCTGGTCGCCCAAGGGTGATGCCATCGCCTTCCTGCGCAGCGACCGTGACTGGAACTGTGCCATCTATGTCATTGCGGTACCGGTCGGCAAGGAGCGGCGGATCGGCGACTGTGCGGGTGACCAGTTGCCCAACCTCGCCTGGCGACCCGACGGGCAGGCCATCATCTTCACGGGCGTGCCCGATGCTACCGTGAAAATGTCGCGCCTGATGATGATGCCGGTGGATGGCGGGCAGGCCAGCCTGCTGCCGGTACCACCGGGTGGCAATGCCGATGACTGGATTCCAGCCTATTCCCCCGATGGCCGCAAACTGTCCTTCGCCCGTGCCTGGCCCGACGGCAAACTGTCGATCATGGTGATGGATGCACGCAGCGGCAAGGAACTGCACCGGCTGTCGCTGGACAGCACTTCTGTGAATTATGCCTGGTCCGTGGATGGGCGTGGCCTTTACATGACCAATGCCAGCCGGCAGCGCCGCGGCCTCTGGTATGTCGATTTGGAAACCACGCGCTGGCAACAGGTGATGCCCGGCATTGGTCAGCTGGGCCGTCTGGCCGTGGCTAGCCAACGCGGCAACATGGCCATGGAGATCTACCGTGGCCACGCCGACATCATGGAGTTCACGGCTGACGCGCATGAACGCACCTTGCAAGGGTCCGGCGCGAATGAATATGAGCCGCAGCTGTCGCCCGATGGCCGGGCCCTGGCCTTCGTGTCCGATCGCACGGGCGAGCCGCAGGTATGGCTGGCGGAGGATGACCGTCCGCCCCGGCCCCTGACCAACCTGCCCGGCGCCAACATGAACGGGCTGCGCTGGTCCCCCGATGGGCGTTCCCTGCTGTTTGTGGCGGAGGTGGCGATGGTCAGCGATCTCTATCGCGTCACGATCTCTGACGAGGCCACGGTACGGCTGACCCATGACGGGCATGCCAAGAATGCGCCCGTCTGGATGCAGGATGGCCGCATCCGCATTCCCATCCGGGGCGATACGACCTGGGATATCTGGCTGATCGATCCGGCGGGTGGCGAACCCGTGAAGATCGATGAGAACCGTGACTATATCGACATGTCGACTGACGGTTCGATGCTGCTGGTCGGCAATAGTGGCAGTGCCAAGCTGACCTGGACCGCGCTGAAAGGGGAGGGCGGGGGGACCATCGACCTGCCCGTGACGCTGCGCCGGCGCAATGTTGTGATCTGTCCCGACA
>CALRNG020000051.1:0-12455 GCA_943369495.1 Rhizobium sp. Q54 | reverse complement strand
TGGCGGGCGACCTGGATGTGGAACTGGACAAGTCGATCCGCGCCAATATGTTCCCGGTCATCATTTTGCAGTGAGGGGGCGTCAGGGCGTGGCTGGTTCGCGCCACGCCTCCACCCGGTTGCGCCCGCCATGCTTTGCGGCGTAGAGCGCTTGGTCGGCCCGGTCGACCAGGGCATCGACACTGATCTCTCCCATCACCTCCGCCGCACCGAAGCTGGCCGTGACGCGTAGCACCTGCCCGTCGACCAGCTGCACTGGGGTGGCCGCCAGATCGGCGCGCAGCCTTTCCAGCACCACCAGCGCCTCGGCCAGATGGGTTTCCTTCAGCAGGATCAGGATTTCCTCCCCCCCCATGCGGAAGGCCTCATCAATCGCCCGGATGCCGCGTGTCAGGCAGCCGGCCGCCGCCACCAGCACGCGGTCGCCCGCCTCGTGCCCATAGGTGTCATTGACCGATTTGAACTTGTCCAGGTCACACAGCGCCACGCAAAAAGGCTGTCCGGTGCGGGCAAAGCGCGCCAGCTCGCGCGCCACTTCCTCCGACAGTCCCGTGCGGTTGCGCAGGCCTGTCAGCGAGTCGATGCCGCTGCCTGCCACCGACAGGGCGCGTTCGATGCGCCGGCATTGCTGGATGAATTCCTCGAACTTCTCAATCACCGCCTTGTAGGTGGCGTAATCGGGGGCATCCCCCTCCGCCGCGCGCATCAGGGTCAGGCGGCCCATACGGTGCAGCTGGTCATGCAGCTGCACCAGCCGGTCAAAGGCCGGTTGATGGGCCATGCTGCCATGCTTGACCCGCCCGGCCCAGGCGGCAAAGCCCTTCGGCTCCGGGGCGGCGTCCGGCCCTGACAGGCCGCTGTCGCGCGTGAACAGCGTTGCCTTGTGCCATTGCGTCAACCAGCGCAGATGTTCATCCACCACGCCGGACAGGCCGGCGACGATGGCGGACGCATTGCTGCCGCTGGCCGGCGGGGTCATTCGCCATCCCCCTTCTGCCATACCCATTGGCGCCGCGTCTCGGCCAGGGTGCCGGTGATGATGGCGGCGCGGATGTCGCGCATCAGGCGGTTCATGGTGTGGACATTGTGTATGGTCAGCAGCTGCATACCCAGCATCTCCTCCGCCTTCAACAGGTGGTGGATATAGCCACGGCTGGCGGTGCGGCAGGCGAAACAGCCGCAGTCGGGATCGATGGGGGTGTCATCATCTTTGAACCGCGCATTGCGCATGTTCAACCGCTCGCCCTTCACGCCGGGCGCCAGGGCCCAGCCATGGCGGGCGATTCGCGTTGGGCTGACACAGTCGAACGTGTCGATGCCCAGCGCCACGCCCTCAAAAATATCGACAATGCCGCCAATGCCCAGAAGATGGACGGGTCTGGTGGGATGCACATGCGCCATGGCCATGCCCACCACCTCGTGCATCTGTTCGCGCGTGGCGCCCAGACAGCCGCCGACGGCGGTGGCGAAGAAATCCTGGGATGCCACGATCTCCGCGCTCTCCCGGCGCAGGTCGGGATAGACCCCGCCCTGGACAATGCCATACATGGCCTGCGGCAGGCCGTTGGCCGAGATGCCGCCAAATTCCTTGAACGCCGTCAGCGACCGGTCGCCCCAGCGGTGGGACATCTTCATCGACCGGGCGGTGTATTTCCGGTCCACATGGAAGGGCGTGCATTCATCCAGCTGCACCACGAAGTCTGGCCCCAGCTTGCGCTGGATATCGATGGACTTTTCCGGTGTCAGGAACAGCTTTTCCCCGTTGGTGTATGACCGGAAGGTCGCCCCCTCCTCGGTGATCTTCAGCAGCGTCTTCTCACGCGTCGTGGTCCGCCGCCCCTTCACCTCATCCGCCACCGACCCATGGCCCATGGCAAAGATCTGGTAGCCGCCGCTATCGGTCAGCATCGGCCCGTGCCAGTTCATCATCTTATGCAGCCCGCCCAGCTTGGCCACCAGATCGGCGCCCGGCTGGATCATCAGATGATAGGTATTGGCCAGGATGATGTCGGTCTTCTCTTCCCGCATCTGCTCCGTCGTCAGCCCCTTGATGGCCGCCTTGGTGCCGCAGAAGATGAAATTCGGCGTCTGGATGGCGCCATGCGGCGTCGACAAGGTCCCGATCCGGGCCTTGCTGCCCGCCGGGTCACGGTGCGTGATGTCGAAGGAAAAACCGGGATATGTGGAGGACATGAAAACCGTCGGTGATGGATCGCTGATTGTTGCATAGGGGTATGGGGGAGCGGGCCGCTCTTGTACAGAGGCCCGGGGCGAATGGCTGGCAGATGCGTGCTGTCATTCCGGCCGGGACTGCTACGTCAGGGGCCGTCGCAAGTGTAGGGTTCCAGCCGCTGCCTGCCGGGCAGGGATTGCGCTACATCCCCCCGCGCCCAGGCCTGCCGGTCTCGCATCCATACCTTCCAGCCCGGTTCCGGCGGTGACTTGCAGAAACTGTTGTCGGCGCTTACTGCGCGCGGATGCTCCGGCCACGGCATCATCCTGTCCATCGCTTCGCTGCGGGTGGACAGGATACCCGCTTCCAGTTCCCAACGCGGCAGGGGCGCGGGAAGCAGGTGGTTGACGGAAGGGGTAGGCATCCACAGGTCGGCGCCGTTGGCGGGACGTTCCATAACCGCCCGATTCTGGGGTGACAGGTCGAGAATGGGCTTTTGCTCCGTAGCCACGACATCAGTGACGCAGAGCAAGGCGGTGCCCGCCATCACCAGCGAACGAAACCATACCGTCATCGGCCAACCTCCGTCTCATGAGGAAGCCCTTCATGATGGCATCGGATGCGGCCCTTGTCATTTTATAGGTGCTGTATCACACCACCACCCTATCCACCCGCCGCACCATGCGCCGCTATCAGACAGGCAGGGCCGCCATCATGTCGGTATTGGCGAAATCGCCACCTTTATACAGAAGCGGCAGGGAGTGACTGGCCGCCAGGGCGTAGCTGGCGCAGTCGCCCATGTTCAGGGCGGCGGGGTGGCGGCCCTTGCCGAAGCGGCGGAAGGCATTGATGGCGTGCGCGGCTTGGTCGGCATCGAAGGGTATGATGCTGATGGCGAAGGTCTCGATAAGCTGCTGAAGTTTGCGAACCCCGCCCTCACCCAGCCGTCCCGTTACCACCATGCTGGCTTCCAGCAGTGAGACAGCCAACATGATCGGGCTGTGGGCACTACCCAGGCACGCCGAAAACTGCTCCGCCTCTGCCTCCTGCAACAGGATGACCATCAAGGCAGAGCTATCAACGGCGATCATCGCGGTAAACCGTTCTCATCATAAAGATCGGCAAACAACTCTTCGACGGGGCGCGGGTCCAGAACCGGCATCTGTTTGACCTCCGCCTGAATCGCCCTCACCCGCGCCAGTTTCTCTTCAAAGCTAAGGGGCCGTTCGGGCACCGCCTGACGCTGCACCCCGCCCGCGACGAACACGGCACCGGCCTGTTCCAGCGCCCGACGGGTGCGGCGCACGATGTCGGGCGGCACCTTGGCCGTTCCGCCCACCCCTTCCAGGCGTCGCAGGCTTGGCAGCGGTACCCCGGCGCGTGCGGCCAGGTCCCGCTGGGCGATGCGCAGCAGGGAACGGGCGGCGCGAAGCTGTTCGGCGGTCACCGGCTCCGGCGTGGGGGGAAGGATCGTGTCCATGGGGTGATGTTAACAGCAGACGGCCCGCTGCTCAATCACACCACCACTCCATCCACCCGCCGCACCATGCGCCGAGACAGGTACATGAACGGCGTGTCCAGGATCGACAGCGCCACCCGCATGCCATAGGTGCCCAGGATATAGGTGTAGAGCAGCGCCTCCCACCCCACGGGGTCGGGCGCGAAGACGACCCAGGCCAGGACGGAGAAGATGACGTTGTCGACCAGGGAGGACAGCATGGTGCTGCCATTATTGCGCAGCCAGAGATGGCGGTCGCCGGTGGCGCCCCGGATGCGCTGATAGACCCAGACATCGAACAGCTGGCTAGTCAGATACGCCGTCATGCCGGCCGCGAACAGGGCGGGGGCGGGGGTGAAGATGGCGGCGATATGGTCCTGCATGGGCAGGGCCCATTCCATGTCCGTACCCGCCTGTTCCGGCGTCATCGGGCGATAGCCGAGCGTGATGATCATGAACAGCGTGAACAGAAGATAGGCGGCGAAGGACAGGAACACCGCCTTGCGTGCCGCATCACGCCCGTAATGTTCGGTCAATATGTCGGTGGCCAGATAGGTGGACCCGAACAGGACCGTGCCCATGGCCACCGGATGGTCATAGAACCCGAACTGCACCGCCTTCAACACCTCCACATTCGCCGCGATCACGGCGGTGGCGATGTAGAGATAAAGGCCGGGCGCCCCGAACAGCCGCACCATCAGCAAGATCGTGCCGAAGCAGAACAGGGCCTGACACAGCAGCAGCGCCTCCGGCGGCACCGCGTTCAGAAAGGCGATCAGGTCGGCGGGTGATAAGGACATGGGGCATGGGTCCAGGTGGGCACGCAAAACAAACATCCCGAAACGGCAGCGGCCCCGCGAAACGACCCGACCGGGTGTCTCGCGGGGCCGACGATACCGTCAGCAGCGAACCTGGAACCGACAGACGCCGATCAGGCGGCGGTCTTGTTGGCCAGGACCTTCTGGATCTGCTTCTTCACCTTGCGGGCATCAACGTCCAGCTTGGTGTCGGCGATGTCCAGCAGAGCGGCGTCCAGGCCACCCTTGTGCTCGATCGTGCGGATGCCGTTGGTCGACAGGCGCAGACGGACCATGCGGCCCAGCGCGTCGGACATCAGCGAGGTTTCCTGCAGGTTCGGCAGGAAGCGCCGGCGGGACTTGTTGTTGGCGTGGGAGACGTTGTTACCGGTCTGCACACCCTTGCCGGTCACGGCGCACTTGCGGGACATGGAAGCACCTATTCTCTTGCTGCTGGCGGCCACGGACCAGAACCGGGGCGCACCTAAGACGAAAAAGACCTTGCCGGTCAGGGTCTCCCCCAACCAACGAAGCCGCGTTGATAAACGAGGGGGGGAGCAGAGTCAAGCCCAAGGGCGGGGGCAGAGATCAGCATTTCCGCCATGCAGCAGTAGCGGTGACCCCTTTCGCGCCGCGCCCTTTCCTTATAGGATGTGCTTTGTCATTTCCAGCCTGGACGCCATCCCATGGTCGATACACGCATGAACCCCGCGTCCCCCGGCCCCACCGGCCTGGGCGGCAGCGTTATTGAGGGTGGCGGGCGTCGCGGCGTCCTGCCCATTTCCGGCCCCGGTGGGCGGCCCATCCCCATGGGACGGCCCGGCAACCGCTGGCCCAATGCCAAGGAACTGGCGGCCCTGATCGTGGATGGCATGCTGCGCCTGCCCGCCCGGTATCGCCGCGGCATGTATCTGGACGTGCTGACCTAAGACCTTGCCCCGCCTTGCCCTTTACCAGCCCGACATTCCGCAGAATGCCGGAACCCTGATGCGTCTTGGCGCCTGCACCGGCGTCGGGCTGGATATTATCGAACCCTGCGGCTTCATCCTGGATGACAAGCGCATGAAGCGCTCCGTCATGGATTATGCCGACCATGCCGATGTCACCCGCCATGTCAGTTGGGCGGCGTTCCAGGCGCAGCGGCGCGGGCGTCTGGTCCTGCTGACCACGCGGGCGGCCGTACCCTATACGCAG
Source organism: Rhizobium sp. Q54 (assembly GCA_943369495.1). Classification (GTDB taxonomy): domain Bacteria; phylum Pseudomonadota; class Alphaproteobacteria; order Azospirillales; family Azospirillaceae; genus Niveispirillum. The sequence continues at coordinate 6,794 of CALRNG020000051.1, read as the reverse complement.
GTGACCTATCAGCCTGACGATATCCTGCTGCTGGGCCGCGAAAGTGCGGGCGTGCCCGATGACGTGCATGATGCTGCCGACCTGCGTGTGCTGATCCCCATGCGGCCGGGCACACGGTCGCTGAACGTCGCCATTGCGGCGGCGATGGTGCTGGGCGAGGTGTTAAGGCAGGTTGACACCCCGGACGTCCAAACAATCATTTCCAGCGGGGGCGGGAAGGGTTAAACCGTTAAGACCCGAGCCTCTGTCCCCCGGACCCGCCCATGCCGACACCCCTGCCGCCGCCCGACATCCTGGCCGACCGTCAAGCCCAGGCCAAGGCCTGGTTCGAAAGCCTGCGTGACCAGATCTGTGCCGCGTTTGAGCGGCTGGAGGATGAGCTGGCCAGTGGCCCGCATGCCGGCCTGCCCGCCGGGCGGTTCGAACGCAAGGAATGGGACCGCCCCAACCATGATGGCGGCGAAGGCGGCGGCGGCGTCATGAGCGTCATGAAAGGCCGCGTGTTCGAGAAGGTGGGGGTGAATGTCTCCACCGTCCATGGCACCTTCTCCCCCGAATTTCGGGGCGCCATCACGGGCGCTGGCGAGGATGGGCACTTCTGGGCCAGCGGCATCTCCCTGGTGGCCCATCTGCAAAGCCCGCTGGTGCCGGCGGTGCATATGAATACCCGTATGCTGGTGACCAGCCAGAACTGGTTCGGCGGCGGGGCCGACCTGACGCCCATGTTCATGGACGGGGTGGAGACGGAACAGGATAAGGCCGATTTCCACGCCGCGTTGAAGGCGGCCTGCGACGCGCATGGTGACGACTACTACGCCAAATATAAGGAATGGTGCGACCGCTACTTCTTCCTGCCGCACCGGAACGAGCCGCGTGGCGTGGGTGGCATCTTCTATGATCAGCTGGATACCGGCGACTGGGCGGCGGATTTCGCCTTCACCCGCGCGGTCGGTTTGGCCTTCCTGGATGTCTATCCGCGCATCGTGGCGCGGCGCATGCACGCGGTCTGGAACGAAGCACAGCGCGACCATCAGCTGGTCCGCCGGGGCCGCTATGTGGAGTTCAACCTGCTGCATGACCGCGGCACCCTGTTCGGGCTGAAAACCGGCGGCAATATCGAGGCCATCCTGATGTCCATGCCACCGGAAGTGAAGTGGCCGTAAACCCATGGACATGGTGCTGGAACAACGGGTGATATCCTCCCACCCCATTCTGTTGGTCCGTCACGGCCAGACGCATTGGAACGTGGCCGCCCGCTGCCAGGGGCAGATGGACAGCGACCTGACGGACAGGGGCCGTGCCCAGGCCGATCAGGTGGGCGCCATCCTGAAGCGGTTGATGGCGGATATCCCCGACTGGCGCGATGTGGTGCGGCTGGTGTCCAGCCCGCTGGGCCGCACGCAGGAGACGACGCGCATCATCAACCGCCACCTGGACCTGCCGGTCACGCTGGACGCGCGCCTTGCCGAAGTGTCGTTCGGCGATTGGGAGGGCATGACGCGGGCGGAGATTGAGGCGGCCAACCCCTGGCTGGCCGATCACGGCCCCCATGGCTGGCAATTCCATGCCCCCAACGGGGAGCGGTATGGTGGCGTGCGCGACCGCCTGCTGGGCTTCGTCACCGAGGTCGACCGCCCGACCATCGCCATTTCCCACGGGATGAGCGGGCGTATCCTGCGGGCCCATTATGCCGGCCAGGACCAGGACACGGCCTGCCGCCTGCCCGTGCCTCAGGACCGCGTCTTTCGCCTATCGCGCGATGGGGTGGAGGAATTGGCGTAAGGGATCAGACGATCCCCATCGCCAGCCGCCGGATCGCCTCCTCCAATACCTCGTCGCGTTTGCAGAAGCAGAAGCGGGCCAAGTGGGTGGGGGCGTCGACCTCGTAGAACGCGCTGATCGGGATGGCGGCCACGCCGACCTTTTCCGTCAAATGCTGACAGAAGGCGCGGTCATCCATGGCGATGCCGCTGGCCGCCAGATCGACGGTCAGGAAATAGGTGCCGGCGCAGGGCAGCACCACCAGACCCGCCGCCCTTAACCCCGCCGACAACAGGTCACGCCGCTGCGCCATGTCATCGGCCAGCCCTGTGAAATAGGCGTCGTCCTTGTTCAGCCCCAGCGCCACGGCATGCTGCAGGTTTGGCGGGGTGGTGAAGGTCAGGAACTGGTGTGCCTTAATGACGGGGGCCAGCAGGTGCGCGGGGCCTGTGACATAGCCGACCTTCCAGCCCGTCAGGGAAAAGGTCTTGCCCGCCGATCCGATGCGCAGCGTGCGCTCACGCATGCCGGGTAAGGTCATCAGCGGGATATGTCGCCGCCCGTCAAAGACCAGATGCTCATAGACCTCGTCACACAGGGCCATGGCGTCATGGCGGATGATGAAGGTGGAAAGCAGCGACAGCTCATCCCGCGTCCAGACTTTGCCCGCCGGGTTCTGCGGATTGTTGATCAGGACCAGCTTGGTTTTGTCGCTGAACGCAGCCTCCAGGTCCGCCGCCGTGAAGGTCCAGTCGGGGGCCGTCAGGCTGACGAATCGCGGAACGGCCCCGGCCCGGCGGATGATGGGCGCGTAACTGTCATAGAGCGGCTGGAACAGGATCACTTCGTCGCCGGCCTCCAGCAGGCCGAACAGGCAGGCGGCCAGCGCCTCCGTGGCCCCGCTGGTCACCAGCGTCTGTGTCACCCAATCAACCTCCAGCCCATAGAATCGGGCATTATGGGCGGCCAGCGCCTGGCGCAGAGCGGGCAGGCCCGGCATGGGCGGATACTGGTTCCAGCCGTCGGTCAGGTAGCGGGCGGCGGCCTCCACAATGTCGGGTGGGCCGTTGCCGTCGGGGAAGCCCTGGCCCAGATTGATGGCCCTGTGCTGATCGGCTAGCCGCGACATCACCTCAAAAATCGTGGTGCCCAGGGCCGAAAAGGTGCTGTTGCCCGCTCTCATCATCATGTCCGTATCAGGGTGGGGCATAGCCCATCCGCCTGACCTGCGAGGTTCCTGTCAGAGTGACTGGGGTATCGACCGTGCCAGCATCCCGGATGCCGACGTGACGCTGTTTTGCACGAAAGCGACGGCGTGTGCCAGTGTGGGAAAGGGGGCGGTCATTCACCAGCCTTGGTGGCGGTGAAAATCCGTTGCTTCAGTTGTTGAGCAGGGCTGCCTGCTCCTCCAGCCCGTAATTGCGCATGATGGCGGTCAGGCGGCCATTGTCGCGCAGACGCCGGGTGCCCTCCGCCATGATGCGGGCCAGTTCCGCCGCGCGCGGGTCATTCTGGGAGAAGCCGACAAAAAGGTCGGCATCGTCCTTCAGGGATTGTGTCACCACCTGCTGCTGCATGCCCATACGCCGTACCTGCCAACGCAGGACATTATGGTCATCCAGCAGCATGTCGATGCGCCCCGCTGACAGCAGGCGCAACCCCTGCACCAGATGCGAATAGCCAAACCCACTCAAAACGACAATTCGGTCTGGGTTCTGGATATTCTTGTCTACATACTCCTGTAGAACGCCGCCATAATCGTAATCCTTGATCACGCCCAGTTTGAATCGCTCGAAATCGTCCGGCTTGGCAAACGTAAAGTTCTGTGTACGGGCCATGACGACGGCATTGGCGGAGTTGCCCTGGGCGATGGCGGGCAGCAGGGCCGCCCCGTCCATGGTGGATGCGACACCGGGCAGGGCCGTGGCGGTACCATCTTTCGCCATGCGCTTCATCATGGCGAAATTGACGACCCGATATTCGACCTTGAGGCCAAGTCCTTCAAAAATCTCACGAGTCATGTCGACCATATAGCCTTCGCGCCCATCCGCATCGGGGTCGCAGGCATAGGGGCACCAGGGGTCGGACGCGATGATGATGGGCCGTCCCCGTTCCGCCGGGGTCAGTTCGCGGGCGCGCGCGTCAAGCGTCCCAGCAACAAGGGCCAGGACCGCGACAAGGGCCGGCAAGGAACGCGCAAGGCGCAGCAAGGTGAAGCGCATGGGGGCAGAATATACGCTGCCCCGCGCCACAAATCACGCAATGACTTCACGCATGTGAAATAAAGATGATGTTAAAGCGGCTGACGGATTCCCTTAAAGGGTTCCGCCAGCCGCTTTACGCAACAGGATTACTCTGCCGCCTGCGCCAGACCCGCCGGAGCCGGGCTTGCCGGCTTCACCCAGCGCAGCATCGGCTTACGGGCGGCCTGGGTTTCGTCCAGGCGCTTGCGTGGGGTCAGGCGGGGGGCGGCCTGGAAATGGGCCAGATCGCCGGCCTTGGCCTTTTCCGCCAGGTACCGCATGGTGCCGATGAATGTGTCCAGGGTGCGCTTGCTCTCGGTCTCTGTCGGCTCGATCAGCAGGGCGCCATGGACGACCAGGGGGAAATACATGGTCATCGGGTGATAGCCCTCATCGATCATCGCCTTGGCAAAGTCGAGCGGGGTGACGCCCGTGCCCTTCAGGAACCGGTCATCGAACAGGGCTTCGTGCATGCAGGGACCCTCGAACGAGGCCGACATCACATCCTTGAGGCTGGCCAGGACATAATTGGCGTTCAGCACGGCGTCGGACGCCACCTGACGCAGGCCATCGGCGCCATGCGACAGCATGTAGGCGAGCGCGCGCACGAACATGCCCATCTGGCCATGGAAGCCCTTCAGGCGGCCGAAGGGTTGGGCCTCACCGGCATCCTTGGCATGTTCGACCAGGGTGAACCCATCCTTGCCATGCACCACGAAGGGCAGGGGAGCGAAGGGGGCCAGTGCGTCGGACAGGACCACGGGGCCGGAACCCGGACCGCCACCGCCATGCGGGGTGGAGAAGGTCTTGTGCAGGTTGATATGCATGGCATCCACGCCCAGATCGGCGGGACGCACGCGCCCGACGATGGCGTTATAATTCGCCCCGTCGCAGTAGAAATAGCCGCCGGCGGCGTGGACCGCGTCGGCGATTTCCTTGATCTGCGGTTCGAACAGGCCGCAGGTATTGGGGTTGGTCAGCATGATGCAGGCGACATCATCGCCCAGCTTGGCCTTCACGGCCTCCACACTGACACGGCCATTCTCTTCCGCCGGGATCGTATCCACGGTGAAACCGCAGAAGGCGGCGGTGGCCGGGTTGGTGCCATGGGCCGATTCGGGCACCAGCACACGGCGGCGGTTGCTTTCGCCCCGCGCATCCAATGCGGCATGAATGGCCATCAGGCCGCACAGCTCGCCATGCGCACCAGCCCCCGGCGACATGGCGACGGCGGGCATGCCGGTCAGAGTCTTCAGCCAATAGGCCAGCTGATCGATCAGTTCCAGCGCACCCTGCACCGTTTCAACCGGCTGCATCGGGTGGATATCGCCAAACCCCGGCAGCCGGGCCATCTTCTCGTTCAAGCGCGGGTTATGCTTCATCGTGCACGACCCCAGCGGGTACATGGTCGTGTCGATGGCAAAGTTCTTCTGGGACAGGCGCGTGTAATGGCGCACCACGTCAGGCTCGGCCATCTGCGGCAGGCCGACGCCAGCGCGGGGGCTGAGGCCGCCCAGGCGGGTCTTCGTGGTCACCGGTTCGGGCAGGTCCACACCGACCGCACCGGGATTGTCCAGTTCGAAGATCAGCGCCTCTTCCTGCTGCAACGCCTTGTTGCCGGTAAAGGTGACGATTTCGCCGGTAACCGAAACCGAATGAGGGGTGCTGTCGCGACCCTGACTATTCATGGCCATCAGAGAACCTCCTCCAGGCTGCGCACCAGCGCGTCCATATCTTCCAGGCTGTTGATCTCCGTCGCGGCGATCAGCAGCAGATCGTCCAGTCCTTCCACATCCGGGTACAGGCGGCTGACCGGCACGCCGGCCAGGATGTCCTTGGCCGCCAGCTTGGAGACGACCTTGGCCGCCTTCTTGGGCAGCTTCACCGTAAACTCGTTGAAGAACCCGTCATTAACGACGCTGACGCCCTTGATGGCGGACAGCTTGTCGGCCAGCGTCACGGCATTGGCGTGGTTGATGCGGGCCAGATGCACCAGACCCTGTTCGCCCAGCAGCGACAGGTGGATGGTGAAGGCCAGCGCGCACAGGCCGGAATTGGTGCAGATGTTCGACGTCGCCTTTTCGCGGCGGATATGCTGCTCGCGGGTCGACAGGGTCAGCACGAAACCGCGCTTGCCATCGGCATCCACGGTCTGACCGCACAGGCGGCCCGGCATCTGGCGCACGAACTTGTCGCGGGTGGCGAACAGGCCCACGTACGGCCCGCCGAAATTCAGGCCATTGCCGATGCTCTGCCCCTCGCACACCACAATGTCGGCACCCATGGAACCCGGCGACGGCAGCAGGCCCAGCGACACAACCTCCGTCACCACCACGATGACCATCACGCCCTTGGCGTGGGCGGCATCGCACAGCGTGGTGAAGTCGCGCAGGTGGCCGAACAAAGATGGGGTCTGGACGACGACGCAGGCGGTCTCGGCATCCAACAATGCCGACAGGTCTTCGGCATTTTTCCAGTCGGGGGCCTGGGCGCGGATATCCATGCCCATGATGCCGCAGGTGGTTTCCACCACTTCGCGGTAATGGGGGTGCAGCCCGCCGGACAGGATGACCTTGTTACGCTTATTGACGCGCGCGGCCATCAGGACGGCTTCGGCCGTGCCCGTCGCCCCGTCATACATGGAGGCGTTGGCCACATCCATGCCGGTCAGCAGCGCCACCTGGGTCTGGAATTCGAACAGATATTGCAGCGTTCCCTGCGTCACTTCCGGCTGATAGGGCGTATAGCTGGTCAGGAACTCACCGCGCAGCAGGATCTGATCGACCGAGG
>CALRNG020000050.1:0-12487 GCA_943369495.1 Rhizobium sp. Q54 | reverse complement strand
CATCGAGGAGGCGCTGCGCATCCGGCTGGACCGGCAGGGGCGGCAATTGGAGCGGATTGAGCGCGATGTGCAGGTGCTGCTGGAAAGCTTGGCGCTGTATGTCCGCTACCAACTGACGGTCACGGCCCCTGTGCCCGAACCTGATCGGGCCGCCCATGCCGTGGGCAAGGAGCGGTTCCAGAAATTCATTGATCAGGTGGGCCGCCAGATGGCCGCCCCCACACGCACCCTGTCGGCCAGCCGGGAGGGCACGGCATGAGCCCCAAGCGCGAGGCGGACGAGCGCCGCCATTCCATGCTGCGCACCGCCCTGGGGCCGGATATTGCCGCTGCCCTGGATGATCCGAGCGTGACCGAGGTCATGGTCAATCCCGACGGCATGCTGCGCCTGGAACGGGCCGGGCAGGGGATTGCTGCCACCGGCATGGTGGTTCCGCCTGCGGAGGTGGAGCGCCTGATCCGGCTGGTCGCGTCGCATGTCGGTGCTGAAACCCACGCGGATCGCCCCATCCTCTCGGCCGAACTGCCGACCGGAAAACGGTTCGAGGGGTTGTTGCCGCCGGTGGTAACGGCCCCCTGCTTTGTCATCCGCAAACCGGCGGCGTGCATCCTGACCCTGGCTGACTATGTTGCCGACGGCATCCTGTCGCCCTTGCAGGCCGATGCTCTGCGCCGGGCCGTGCGGGCGCGCCGCAACATCCTGGTGGCGGGCGGCACTGCGTCCGGCAAGACCACGTTGACCAACGCGCTGCTGGCCGAACTCTCCCAGACCACTGAACGGCTGGTGCTGATCGAGGATACGCGCGAGCTGCAATGTGCTGCACCCGACTGTGTGGCGCTGCGCACCCGACTAGGCGTGGTCAGCCTGCGCGATCTTGTGCGCTCCACCCTGCGGCTGCGGCCCGACCGGATCATCGTGGGGGAAGTCCGGGGCGGGGAAGCGCTCGACCTGCTCAAGGCCTGGAATACCGGCCATCCCGGTGGCATCGCCACCCTGCATGCGAACTCCGCCCAGGCCGCCCTCTACCGGTTGGAGCAGTTGGCGCAGGAGGCGGTGGTCACCGTGCCCCGCCGCCTGATCGCTGAGGCGGTGGACCTCATCATCCATATCCAATCCCGTGGCGGACAGCGCCGGGTGGATGCCATCGCCCGCACCGATGGGCTCGACGCCCATGGCGATTACCGGATCGTCACCCTCGGTCCGGCCGACCTTCAACAGCTTTGACAGGAGATCAATATGCGACCGTTCCGCGTGTCCCGTCTGCGTTCCCTGGCCTTTGCCGGCATGGCCATGCTGCTGGCGGCACCCGCCCACGCCGCAGGCTCAGGCATGCCCTGGGAGGACCCCCTCCAGCGCATCCTGGATTCCGTCCAAGGCCCCGTCGCCAAGATCGTGGCGGTGATCATCATCATCACCACCGGCCTGACCCTGGCTTTCGGGGAAACCTCGGGCGGCTTCCGGCGGATGATCCAGATTGTCTTCGGGTTGTCGGTGGCCTTTGCCGCCTCCAGCTTCTTCCTGTCCTTCTTCTCCTTCGGCGGCGGCGCGCTGCTGCCATGAAGGACCTGCCCGAAGGTTTTACCGTGCCGCTGCACCGGGCCTTGACCGAGCCGATCCGGCTGGGTGGCGCCCCGCGCGCGCTGGCCATCCTGAATGGCACCATCGCCGCCGCTATCGGCCTGGGGCTCCAGCAATGGCTGGCGGGCCTGCTGCTGGCGCTGGGCGGGCACAGCCTGGCCGTGCTGGTCAGCCGCCGTGATCCGCACATCGCCGCCATCCTGGCCCGCCATCTGCGCCAAGCGGGAGGCTGGTCATGCTGAACTTGCGTGAATATCGCCCCCGGCCTGACCGGCTGGCCGACCATCTGCCCTGGGCGGCACTGGTGGCCCCCGGCACTGTGCTGAACAAGGATGGCAGTTTCCAGCGCACCCTGCGTTATCGCGGGCCGGACCTGGATTCCGCCACCGAGGCGGAACTCGTGGCACTGGCGGCCCGCACCAACAATGCCCTGCGACGGTTGGGATCAGGCTGGGCTCTGTTCTTTGAGGCCGAACGGGTGCCGGCGTCGGACTATCCCGACGGTACCTTTCCTGATGCAGCGTCCTGGCTGGTGGATCAGGAACGCCGGGCCGGGTTTGAACGGGCGGGCAGCCATAATGAGAGTGTCTACCACCTGACAATCCTCTATCTGCCGCCGCCGGACACACAGGCCCGCGCCAGCAATGCCTTGCTGGATAGTGGTCAGGTAACGGCTGGCCGTCGTGACTGGCGGCGGGAGCTGGATCATTTCCAGCAGGAATTCTTCCGGCTGGCGGGTCTGCTGCAAACCATCCTGCCCGAACAGCATGATCTGGATGATGCCGAGACGCTGACCTACCTGCACGGCTGCATCTCCACCCGGCGGCATCCGGTCGCCGTACCGGAGGTGCCGTTCTATCTGGACGGCGTACTGGTGGATACGCCGCTCTTGGGTGGGTTGGAGCCGATGCTGGGCGACCGGCATCTGCGGGTCCTGTCGGTGCTGGGTTTCCCCAACCAGACAAGCCCTGTCCTGCTGGATGGGCTTAACCACCTGGATTTCCCCTATCGCTGGGTCACGCGTTGGATCCCGCTGGACAAGGAACAGGCCACCCGGACCTTGAACCGTCTGCGCCGCCACTGGTTTGCCAAGCGCAAATCCATCGGCGCGCTGCTGCGGGAGGTGATGACCAATGAGCCCTCCACCCTGTTGGACAGCGATGCCGACAACAAGGCGATGGATGTTGATGAGGCGCTGCAATCGCTTGGGGCCGACCATGTCGCCTATGGCTATCTAACCACCACCGTTACCGTCTGGGACAGTGACCCGCAGGCGGCGGACGATAAGCTGGCCGCTGTCGAGCGGGTGCTGACGGGCCTGGGCTTCACCGTCATCCCGGAGCGGATCAATGCTGTGGAAGCCTGGTTGGGCAGCCTGCCCGGCCATGTCTATGCGAATGTCCGCCATCCGCTGGTCCATAGCCTCAACCTTGTCCATCTGATGCCGCTGTCGGCCACCTGGGCAGGGCCCGCCCGTAATGGGCATCTGGATGGCCCGCCGCTGTTTCAAGCTGAGACCAGCGGAGCCACGCCGTTCCGCTTTTCCACCCATGTCGGCGATGTTGGACACATGCTGGTGGTGGGGCCGACCGGGGCGGGCAAGTCGGTGTTGCTGTCGCTGATGGCCATGCAGTTCCGTCGCTATCCCGGTGCCCAGGTCTATATTTTCGACAAGGGCAGTTCCGCCCGTGCCGCCACCCTTTCCATGGGCGGCCGCCACCATGCGCTGGGACAGACGGGCGACCTGTCCTTCCAGCCGCTGCGCCGCATTGATGATCCCGACCACCGGGCCTGGGCCGCGGATTGGATAGCGGGCCTTTTGGACCATGAACAGGTCGCGGTGTCGCCGGAAATCAAGGACCTCATCTGGTCAGCACTGAACAGCCTGGCGGGGGCTCCCCCGGAACAGCGCACCCTGACGGGACTGTCCCTGCTGCTGCAATCCAACCCGCTGAAGGCTGCCCTTCAGCCCTACACGCTGGAAGGCCCTCATGGTGGCTTGCTGGACGCAGCATCCGATGGGTTGGACTTGGCGGCCGTGCAGTGTTTCGAGATGGAGGCGCTGCTGCACCGGACAAGTGCCGTGCTGCCGGTGCTGACCTATCTTTTCCATCGGCTGGAGGAGCGCTTCACCGGCGTGCCTACCCTGCTGATCCTGGATGAGGCCTGGATCTATCTCGACAATCCCGCCTTCGCCGCCCGGATCCGGGAATGGCTGAAGGTTCTGCGCAAGCGCAACGTCGCGGTGCTGTTCGCCACCCAGTCCCTGGCCGATATCGCTGGGAGCAGCATAGCCCCGGCCCTGATCGAAAGCTGCCCGCAGCGTGTCTTCCTGCCCAATGACCGTGCCATCGAACCGCAGGCCCAGGCCGTCTATGCGGCCTTCGGGCTCAATGATCGTCAGATCGGCCTCATCGCCCACGCCACCCCCAAGCGGGATTACTACCTGCAATCCCGGCGCGGCAACCGGCTGTTTCAACTGGGACTGGGACCCGTGGCCAAGGCCTTCTGCACTGCCTCCGATCCCGGATCGCAGGCGCTGATCGACAAGGTTCTGGCCGAGGCCGAACTGGGTAGTTTCGCCGCCCCGTGGTTGCGCGCCAAAGGCCTGGATTGGGCTGCCGACCTTTTGAACCGCTATCCCGTGGAGACCCAACCATGAGCGCCAAGCTGTTCGCGGCTCTGGTGGCCGTTACCCTGATCATCGGTAGGGCTGAGGCCTTCACCGTCTATGACCCCGCCAACCATGCCCAGAATGTGCTCCAGGCCGCCCGTGCTCTGGAGCAGATCAACAACCAGATCCGCACCCTGCAAAATCAGGCCACCATGTTGCAGAACATGGCCCGGCAGCTCCAGCGGCTGGATTATTCGTCGCTGGGGCAGATCACCAGCGCCTTGAACCGCATCGACGGGCTGATGATCCAGGCCGACAGCATCGGCTTTGACCTGGCGGGCAGTGATGCCGCCTGGCAGCGCACCTATCCAGGCACTTACCGCGATGCCGATGCCGCCAGCCTGGACCAGCAGGCCGACATCCAATGGCACAGCGCCAGGGCTGCCTATCGCCAGACCATGCGGGTTCAGTCCGGTATCGTCACATCAATCCAGGCTGATGCGCCCCTGCTGGCCGATCTGGTCAACCGCAGCCAAGGGGCTGACGGCAGTTTGCAGGCCCAGCAGGCGGGCAACCAGCTCCTGGCCCTGTCCATCAAGCAGCAGATGCAGCTGCAAAGCCTGATGGCTGCCCAATACCGCGCCGATGCCGAAACCCAGGCCGCCATTGCCGAGGCCAATGCCATGGCGCAGGAACGCACCCGGCAGTTCCTGGGCGATGGTCGCGCTTACACCCGCTGAGGGGAACCATCATGGGCGACCTCGGTATCATCGACCGTTTTACGGAAACCTTCATCCGCTACATCGACAGCGGCTTCGGGCTGCTGTCGGGCGATGTCGCCTATCTGACAGCGACCCTGATCACCATCGACATGGTGCTGGCGGGGTTGTTCTGGGCCATGGACGGCCATCACGACGTGATGCCGCGCCTGATCCGCAAGGTGCTCTATGTCGGCTTCTTTGCGCTGGTTCTGGGCAATTTCCAGGCCCTGTCGGAGGCTGTTTACAGCTCCTTTGCGCAGCTTGGGTTGCGGGCGGGGAACTCCGGGCTGTCGGCTAGCGACCTGCTGCATCCGGGGCAACTAGCCGCCGTAGGGTTTGAGGCGGCCCATCCGCTGCTCAAGCAGGCGGAGACCATGATCGGGTTTCCGAAGATTTTTGGAAACGCGCTGCATCTCACCATTCTGGTGTTGGCCTGGTTCTTTGTAGTGATCGCGTTTTTTATCCTGGCGGTGCAGCTCTTTATCACCCTGGTGGAATTCAAGCTCACCTCGCTGGCCGGGTTTGTGCTGGTTCCCTTTGCTCTATGGAGCAAGACGGCCTTCCTGGCCGAGCGGGTGCTGGGCCATGTCATTTCCTCCGGCATCAAGATAATGGTCCTTGCCGTGATTGTTGGTATCGGCTCCAGCTTTTTCCGGGAATTCACCGAGGCGCTATCGGGCAGGACGCCGTCGATTGAGGATGCCATGACGATGGTGCTGGCATCCCTGGCGCTGCTGGGGCTTGGCATCTTCGGTCCCGGCATCGCCGCTGGGCTGGTGTCCGGCGCACCACAGCTGGGGGCGGGTGCTGCACTTGGGACCGCTGGGGCAGCCGCCGGAACGGTTTTGCTGGCGGGTGGTGCCGCTGTCGCCGGTGCCCGACTGGCCGGTGGTGCCGGTCTCTCCGCCATGCGTGCGGGGGCCAGCTTGGGCGGTGCTGCCACAGGAGCCTATCAATCCGCCCAGGCCGCTGGACAGTCGGGCATGGGCGGTGTGGTCCGTACCGCCGGAGAGGCCACCGTGCGCAAGGCCAAGGATGCCGGCCACCGCATGACCGAACCGCTGCGCGACGCCTATCAGTCCGGTCGCCAGTCCACGAACCCCACGCCTGAGACGGACGGGGAGGGAGCAGGTGCCGCATCGCCAGCCTCCTCCGACAACGCCCCCGCATGGGCTCGCAAGCTGCGGGCGGAACAGGCCGCACGCGCCCGTCGCCATAGCACCGAACAAGCCATCAAGGATGGGGACCGGTCGGGCGGCAGTGCTGCTCCGTCCCTCGATCAGAAGGATGATTGACCATGTTCAAACGCACCCTGCAACGTTACGGCACCACGCCGGACCCCGTGACGCCCTACCAGAAGGCTGCCCAGCTCTGGGATGAACGGATTGGCAGCGCCCGTGTTCAGGCCCGGAACTGGCGGCTGATGGCTTTCGGCAGTCTGGGGCTGGGCATCGGGCTGGCGGGCATCGTCGCCTGGCAATCGGGCCAAAGCCGCATCATCCCCTATGTGGTGGAGATCGATCGGCTGGGCGAGGCCCGTGCCGTGGCACCGGCGACCAGTGCCTATCAGCCCACCGATGACCAGGTCGCCTATTACCTGGGGCGCTTCATCAGCAATGTCCGGTCGCTCTCCACCGATCCCGTGCTGGTGCGGCAGAACTGGCTGTCGGCCTATGATTTCGTGGCCGACCGCGCCGCCTTGTTCCTCAACGAACAGGCCAAGATCAACGATCCCTTCAGCCGGATCGGCACCAGCAGCGTCACGGTGCAGGTGACCAGCATCGTCCGCGCTTCGGACCAATCCTTCCAGGTCAAATGGACTGAGCAGCATTTCGAGCGCGGTAGCCTGGTCCGCACCGACCGCTGGACCTCGATCCTGGCGGTCAGCCTGCGGCCCCCCAGCACGCCGGAAGCCCTGGCCCGCAACCCCTTGGGCGTCACCATCACCGCCATCGACTGGTCGCGGGAGTTCGATGCCCAACCATCCCCGAGGAACACGCCATGACCAAGCTGATCCTGCCGGTCCTGATGGCCGGGATACTCTCCGCCTGCGCGGGCCAACCCAAGAAACCGCCCGTCATTGCCTATGACAGCAGCGATTTCCAGGCTGCGGCGGTTGAACCCGAGGCTTCCATGCCTGTCCAAATCGTTGAGAAGCCCGTTCCTTTGCCGTTGCCCGGTCAGTTGCAGCCATTGCCATCCGCGCCGACTGTTGTGACACCCGACAATCGCCCCCCGACCCAGCGTGTCACCGAGGCGAATAAGGCGGCCACCTTGGAGCCCACCCGTAGCGGCTATCTCAACGCCATGCAGGTCTATCCCTATACCGAGGGGGCTCTGTACCGGCTCTACGCTGCCCCGGAACGGGTGACCGATATCGCCCTCCAGCCCGGAGAGAGTTTGGTGGCCGTTTCCGCTGGCGACACGGTGCGCTGGATCATCGGTGACACCAGCAGCGGGGCAGGGGAGGCCAACCGCGTGCATGTGCTGGTGAAGCCGGTCGCTACCAGCCTCACCACCAACTTGGTCATTACCACCGACCGGCGCGCTTACCACCTGCTGCTGGAAAGCACCCCGCAGACCGCCATGGTCTCGCTGTCCTGGACCTATCCGCAGGATCAACTGCTGGCCCTGCAACGCCGCAACAGCCAGGCAGCGGCAACGCAACCGGTCGCCACCGGCCTGTCCTTGGAAAACCTGCACTTCCGTTACGCGATCACCGGCAACAATCCGCCCTGGCGGCCGCAGCGGGTTTTTGACGACGGTGCCAAGGTCTATATCGAGTTCCCCAGCCGCCTGGACCAGGGCGAAGCGCCGCCCCTGTTTGTCATCGGCCCGCAGGGTGAGGCACAGCTAGTGAATTACCGTGTGCGCGGACGGTACTACATCGTCGATCGGCTGTTCGCTGCGGCGGAATTGCGCCTGGGTAGCGAGCCGCAGCAAGTGGTGCGGATCGAACGCACGGATGGGAGGCCATCATGACCACAGCCCCTCCCGACGCCAAGCAGCCGCCCGAAAAACTGGAACTGCGGGCAGCCCCGCGCCGCGCTCTGCGGCTGCGGCGGGGGGTGATCATTGGCGGTAGCGGCATCGCCGCCGGTACCGTCCTGACCCTGACCATGTTGTCTCTCCAGAGCCCGTCCGCTAAACGCGACGCCGAGCGTCAGGAACTGGCACAATCGGCGAAGCAACCAGCACCGGAAGCTTTGGCCGGACTGCCCACTGACTACAGTCAGGTCAAGCCCGTCACGCCGCTGCTGGGGCCACCACTACCTGGTGATCTCGGCCGCCCTATCCTGGAACACCAGCGTCGACAGGCGAGCAGCCCGCCATGGTCACCCACTGGGCCCGAAAATCAGCCAAGCTCGGAGCAGGTCCAAATCAACCAAGCGCGTCAATCCGGTCTGTTCATCCGCACGGAACCGAAAACAGGGCCAGCCATTCCTGAAAGTCGGAATGTGGTGGTTCCAGGCCCCCCGGACTCTGATGCGGAGTACGCCACTCCGGACGCCCCCCAGCGCAAGATCGACTTTCTTGCGCGTCCCGACACGGGCGGAATCTATAGCCCCTATGCCGAACAACAACCTGCGTCCCACTATCAGATTATGGCGGGCAGCGTCATCGCGGCTTCCCTGGTAACGGGCCTCAACTCCGACCTGCCGGGCACATTGACAGCCCAGGTGACCGAGAATGTCTACGACACCGTCACCGGCCAAATCCTGCTGATCCCCCAAGGCTCGCGCCTGATCGGCACCTATGACAGCCGCGTCAGCTTTGGCCAGGAGCGTGCGTTACTGGTCTGGCAACGCCTGATCCGCCCCGATGGCTCATCCCTGCAACTGGACAACCTGCCCGCCAGCGACACAGAGGGCCGGTCTGGTCTCACCGACGAAGTGGATTTCCACACCGGGCGTCTGTTGAAGGGCATCGCCATGGCAACGCTGCTGGGTGTCGGTACCGAACTGACCTTTGGACAGCAGGAAAGCGACCTTGTTCAGGCGGTCAGGGAGTCCGTCCAGCAGAACGCCGACCGCGCTGGCCAGCAACTGGTTGAACGCAACCTCGACATCCAGCCGACCCTGACTGTCCGCCCCGGCTGGCCGCTGCGCGTGATCGTGCGCCGCGACCTGATCCTGTCACCCTACCGTGGAGGCTGACCCATGCTGAAGCTCCCCAAGCTCCCCGATCGAACGCCGGTAAAGCTCACCGTCATCCTAAATCCGGAACTTCACCAGCGGCTGCAATCCTACGCTGCCCTTTACCGGGACACATACGGTACCCCCGAGCCGATGGCCGATCTGATTCCCTACATGCTCGACGCTTTCCTGGAGAGCGACCGGGGTTACGCCAAGGCTCAGAAGCAAGACCGTCCTTCCGCCCACGACAACGGTGGACGTCGAAGACGCCAGGGCGCGGCCCCGGCATCTGGCAGACTGTCCGACGAACCGGAGGTCTGAGCCATGGCCACCATTGGCAACTTCACGCAGTCCAAAGATGGCGGTTGGACCGGAACCATCAGGACGCTGACCATCAATGCTAAGGTGCGGCTGGTTCCCAACGACAATCGGGAACACGAAAGCGCGCCGGCTTTCCGGGTCGTGGTCGGTCAATCCCGCCTTGGTGATGCTTGGCAGGTGAAGGCAGCAAGCAATGAGCGCCCCTATCTCCAATTGCGCCTGGACGACCCCTGCCTATCGGAACCGCTCACCGCAGCTCTATTCGCCAGCGACGATGGTAAGTCGGCGCAACTGGTTTGGAACCGGAGGCGGGTGAGGTAGGGGCGAGCATGTCAAGATTAAGATTGTTGCGTTCAGACTTGGATTCAGGAAAGATTCAAAATTTCCAATGCTATTTTTATCTGCCGTATATGTATTTCATGTCTGCCACTGCGTCGGATATCCATGACTAGCCGTCTTAACTGTCCCCCAGTAATCCGAGCTAACAGCAAAAGAGACGGAAAAATCATCCATGCTGCGCTGCATTATGCAGATACAGTTCGCGAAATTATGATCCCATCCGGCGCAAATCCGATGGCTTCTAAGGCGATTGACACGGCAAA
Source organism: Rhizobium sp. Q54 (assembly GCA_943369495.1). Classification (GTDB taxonomy): domain Bacteria; phylum Pseudomonadota; class Alphaproteobacteria; order Azospirillales; family Azospirillaceae; genus Niveispirillum. Next base: position 2,475 of record CALRNG020000050.1, on the reverse strand, counting down.
ATTCGAGCTGCCCTATCCGGCCGCATTTGGACCCACGCCACAGACAGGACTGCGGGAAGTCACGTCTTCGGACTCCTTGAGCGCTAGAAAAGCGAGCTTAGGTGACGGAAGGCTACGCTCACGTCTCGGGGCTAGACTTTAAAGCGCCACGTCGCCATCCTATAAACTGCACGGCACCGCGTGCAGAAGTCCGACCTAAAGGATCAGTAGCGCGTGAGTGCTCCGCCCATATATCTCGATGGTTTTGCAACCCTTCCGTTGGCGCCTGAAGCGCGCGATGCTATGTTCGCTGCGTGGTCTCTCCCCGGAAACGGAGGCTCGCCAAATCAGTCCGGCGAGAGGGCAGCTCGCATTATCGCTGAGGGGCGACGCGCAGTGGCGGAAGCGATCGGGGCAGCTCCGAGTGAGATCATCTTCACGTCGGGTGCCACCGAAGCCAACAATCTGGCGCTTCTCGGAATTGCAGCAAAAGCCCCACCTGATCGGCGGAGGGTGATTGTCTCCGCGATTGAGCACAAATCGGTATTGGAACCTGTGCGCATTTTGTCCGCGCGCGGGTTCGACGTTGTTATCGCTCCGGTCGATAACCACGGCCGCTTAGACCTAGCCGGCTTCGAGGCTTTATGCGCCGAGGGGCTGTTCCTCGCCTCGCTTATGATGGTCAATAACGAGACCGGCGTGATTCAGCCGGTCGCAGAGGCGGCAGCGATCGCGCACAGTCGTGGCGGCCTGTTTCATAGCGATGCAGCGCAGGCATTCGGCAAGGTTGCCATCAATGTGATGGACCTCGACATCGATTATGTCAGCCTATCCGCCCACAAGTGTTACGGCCCGATGGGCGTCGGTGCCCTCTTTGCGTCGGCCACTGCGCCGCAGCCGTTGCCGCTCGTGTTCGGCGGTGGGCAGCAAGGAGGCCTACGTCCCGGCACTGAACCTGTCGCATTGATCGCGGGTTTCGGCGCAGCAGCACGCATAGCAGTCGAACGACGGCTATTAGACGAGGCTCACGCCGACGCAGTTTTGATGGCGCTTCTTAGCAGCCTCGCTGATCGGCAGCTCCGATTCCGCCGAGTCACGGGTGATCATGCCGTCGTGCCTGGCAGTGCGGCAATCAGCTTCGACGGGATTGACGCAGATGCGCTATGCTTGGCTGTAGCTCATGAAGTCTCTATTTCGACCGGCTCGGCTTGTAATTCTGGGCAATTGATGACCTCTCATGTCCTTGATGCTATTGGGTTTTCTAAGGAGGATGCCCGCACCGTAGTCCGATTCCTTTGTGGTCGTTACACTTCGTTATCTGAGGCAACCGCCGCAGCCGGCCATATTGCGGCCGCTGCGATCCGTTCCCGGCTTGCTACTGGAGGGGTTCGCCAGTAAGGTTCCCTCATGCGTAATATATTCTCTACCGATTTCAGGGGCCAATTTGCCGGGCATGAGACCTTCCCGCTCCGGCTGCTTTGGCTGAAGAAGGCCTACGACGCCGTAGATGGCGGAGCTTTGACCCGCGTGTTCCAGGAACAAGACGCGATCACACGCTTCGGCGTCGGTCGCAACATGGCCGCCTCAATGCGGTATTGGGCTTTGGCGTCGCGGTTGTTTGAGGAGAGCGACCGCTTAATCAGTCCAACCGATGTGGGACGGCTCATTCTGGCGGATGGTGGATTCGATCCCTACGTCGAACGCGCTGCGACTGTGTGGCTATGCCATTGGCACGTTGCCAGTACCCCCGCCATGACAACTACCGCTTACTATGCGTTTAACGCCTTAGCGGCGATTGAGTTTGATCCTTCGACCTTGATTGATGAATTGCTGACACTTGTGACTGCGCGAGGATGGCGGGCGACTCGCGGTACGCTAAAGCGGGATGTTGAGGTCTTCCTAAGAAGCTACGTCCGGCGAGGCCACGCCCAAAACGAGGATGCTGCTGAGCCGCTCTTGGCGGAACTTGGTTTGGTTCGGGAGGCCCGGCTAGGGGGGTGGTACGAATTTGTATGTGGACCCAAGCCAACCCTGCCAGATGGCGTTTTCGCCTACGCACTCGCGGAATTCTGGGAACGCCAAGGCGGGTCAACTGCCCTTTCTGCCGAGCAAATCTGTTACGCGCCCGGCTCACCGGGTCGTGTCTTCAAGCTCGATGAGGACAGTGTGATCACACGTCTTATGCGTCTGGATGATGTTACCAGCAATGCTTGGCAATGGACCGATACGGCGGGTCTCCGCCAGATTCAGCGCCGTGGTGACGTATCCCTGTTAGCGTTGATTAAGACGGCTTATGTAACGGGTCGAGCAGTCGGTGCTGCATTATGACTCTACTGTCCGAAATCGTTGAGATTGATCGCCGGTTCGCTCGGTCAGCTCGGCTCGATGCTGACCTAAATGGAACGCCACCGCTGGTTGGTTATGTTTTGCAGGCCAGCGTAGCGAAGGCTCTGGGGACTCTCGCGCAAAGCCAAGAAGAGAGTCAACAAGGAGCTT
>CALRNG020000049.1:0-12531 GCA_943369495.1 Rhizobium sp. Q54 | reverse complement strand
GCCGCTTCATCCTTGCCCGCTGCGGATCGGTGTCGGGGCTGATGTTTGCGGAGAAGGCAGGCATTCAGCTGGTACAGGGCCGTATCGTCGACAACATCCTGCGCAAGGGCGTGCTGCTGCGCGATGCCATCAAGAGCGCCAAGATGATGAATGATTGATGCCAGTTGACGGCGCTGTGTGGGGCAGGCGGGCAAGGTTACACAGGTCTGTCCATTTCCAATATGATACCTCCAGGAAATCCAGATAAGGGTTCGTCAACCCACCTTTTGGGTGATATGGTGCGGGTCGTAAATTGGGCCGGGCAGGCTATACTGGCCGCCACAATGATCGCGGAAGATGATGATCGCGGAAGATGGGGACCGGGTCAGCCCGGATGGTTTCAGTGTCTGAAAGAAGCGCGACAGAAGGCCAAGGCAAGGACCAGGGCGACCAGAAGGGCGACACCAGCACCCATTTCCTGTTCACCAGCAAGGTCTTTCAGCTTCCGGGCGGCTATTTCGCGCTGTCCAAGGACAATAACGACCCCGTCTTCAATGTTCATCTGGGCGATGTCTGGGGCAAAATCCCCTTCCGCACCCTTCGCGAGAGTTTTCAGATCGAAGACAAGAGCGATGATGCACGCCTGCTGACCATCGTTGAAAAGGGGCTGAAATTCGTCAAGGAAATCCGCCCGGGCGACAGTATCCCGCGTGAGCTTCTGGACGGTTCCGCCTCCTGGCGCGTCGATGAACGCCATCTGACCATCGCGCGCGGCCGGTTGACGTTGCAGCTTGTTTCCTGGATCACGGGTCGCGAATCCATGATCACCGACCGGTTCCAGCTGGAACAGATGGTCGAGGACCCGCAGACCAAACAGAAGGCGCAGGAAGCCTTTTCCAAGCTGGCCAAGCAGTTCGGCCTGCCGGAGGACCGCAAGCAGGAGATGGTCGACAAGGTCGATTATCTGGCCCGCGAGCTGTCCTATATCGAGGCGCTGCGCGATCGCTACAGCCATGTTCAGAAGATCATGTCGAAGCTGGGCCAGGCCAGACGCACCTTCAAGGGCGAAGGGCAGGTTGTAGCGGATGTTTCGCGTATGCAGGCCCTGGCCAAGACGCCCGTCGCCAATTTCGACGATATCTTCGATCAGGTGGACGGGCAGACGGCCGAGGTGATGGCCATGCTGCGCACCTTTGACGCGCAGGTTGCCTTTATCCGGCGCATGCGGGACGAGTTGCACACCATGCTGATGGTGTGGGACGAAATGATCGACATGTGGGATGGGAACGATATCGATAAGGAACCGGAGACCGAAAACCGGTTGAAGCGCACCTATCAGTTCCTGGCCAAGAATTTCCTGATCAGCAAGGTCTGGCAGCGCGGTAGCTGAAGATACTGGCGGGCGGGTTCCTCTGCGCCCTGATCCCCGTTAGTATACGCGCCGACTGGCCCGGCGGCGGCCCAAGCCGCTGGCATAAGCCGGGTGCCATTGATGTCCCTGTAATTGTCCGCTATATTCAGTGTGGAATATGGGTTGCCCTGCGCTGTGCCGCCGCGGTCCTGACCTTGTTTTCAGCGCATGACGATGCGCGCTGTGCCACCGCATCCTGGAGTGTCCGTGCAGATCTGCTGGCATGTCTTGTCTTAAAATATTGATAAATAACGCAAAACTTTGATTCTACATATTTTTCCAGGAAAACATGCTGTTGTTTCATAAACAACACTCGATGGACGTTAAAAATCCGTATTGACAGCACTTATGGCGCAGTACAAAGTCCATATCACCGATAGGGATTAACCCAACGGTCGCGGCAATTTGATCGCGCAGCTTGCGCCGCGTCACCAAACGCTAAAGCGCCACGAACCATGCTTCGTGGCAGCCGCCTGATGGATGAAGGAGTTTCCACGATGAAATGGTTCAAGCGTGTCGCCGTCACCACTGCTGCCCTGGCCACCCTGGCCGTGTCGCCCGTGTGGGGCAGCGGACAGATACTGAACGTCTCCTATGACCCCACCCGCGAACTCTATAAGGAGTTCAACCAGGCCTTCGCCAAGCATTGGAAGGCCACGACGGGCGAGGATATTGAAATCAAGGCCTCCCATGGTGGCTCCGGCAAGCAGGCGCGTTCCGTCATTGACGGGCTGGATGCCGATGTCGTGACCCTGGCCCTGGCGTCGGATATTGATGCGATTGCCGAGAATACGGACCTTCTGTCCAAGCAGTGGCAGGCCAAGCTGCCCTACAATTCCACGCCCTATACCAGCACCATCGTGTTCCTGGTCCGCAAGGGTAACCCCAAGGGTATCAAGGACTGGGACGATCTGGTGAAGCCGGGCATCCAGGTGATCACGCCCAACCCCAAGACCTCGGGCGGTGCGCGCTGGAACTATCTGGCCGCCTGGGGCTATGCCGCTGACAAGAATGGTGGCAATCAGGACGTCGCTAAGGATTTCGTGGGCAAGCTGTTCAAGAACGTGCCGGTGCTGGATACCGGTGCCCGCGGTTCCACCACAACCTTCGTGCAACGCGGTATTGGCGACGTGCTGCTGGCCTGGGAGAATGAGGCGTTCCTGGCCATCAATGAGCTGGGCGCCGACAAGCTGGAGATCGTGGTTCCGTCCGTCTCCATCCTGGCCGAACCGCCGGTGGCCGTGCTGGACAAGAATGTCGACCGCAAGGGCACGCGCAAGGTGGCCGAAGCCTACCTGACCTACCTCTACACCCCGGAGGGTCAGGAACTGGCCGCCAAGCATTACTACCGTCCGCGTCTGCCGCAGCTGGCGCAGAAATACGCCAACCAGTTTCCGAGCATCAAACTGTTCGATATCAATAAGTTCGGCGGCTGGACCGTGGCTCAGAAAACCCACTTCGCCGATGGCGGTGTGTTTGACGAGATCTACAAGCCCGGCCAGTAATAACGGCGTTAACCACTGTCCCCTTTGTGGCAGTGCAAAACCAGACTACCCTGACCCCCTGAGCCATTTCCCCGCCGGACCCGAAAGGACCGGCGGGGTGTGCGCGTCAAGAAAGGGGGCGGTCATGGACAGGAACTTCGCCTTGCTTTCATTGCCATCCTTTCAATGCCGCGCCGGTGCTGCCCATGGCGGGGGCGCACCATGATGGTATCTTCTGGTTTCTCGCTGTTCAGACGGCGCAACCGCTCCATCATACCGGGCTTCGGCCTGACGATAGGCATCACCCTGACCTACCTGACCCTGATCGTGCTGATCCCGCTGGCGGCGCTGATGATCCGCCCGTGGGATATCGGCCTGTCGGGGTTCTGGCATCAGGTCAGCGAACCGCGCGTGCTGGCGGCACTGCGCCTGTCCTTTGGGGCGGCGTTCGTGGCGGCGGCCATCAATGCCGTTTTCGGTCTGGCGGTGGCCTGGATGCTGGTGCGCTATGATTTCTGGGGCAAGCGGGTGGTGGATGCCATTGTCGATCTGCCCTTCGCCCTGCCCACGGCGGTAGCCGGTATCGCTCTGACCTCTCTCTACGCCCCCAATGGCTGGGTGGGACAGTTCCTGGACCCGCTTGGCATCAAGGTGGCCTATACCCCGCTGGGCGTGGTGGTGGCGCTGACCTTCATCGGCCTGCCCTTTGTGGTGCGCACGGTGCAGCCGGTGCTGGAGGAACTGGATACGGAGCTGGAAGAGGCGGCGGCCTGCCTTGGCGCCACGCGGTTTGAAACCTTCATCCGCGTCATCTTCCCAGTGATCTTCCCCGCCCTGCTGACGGGGTTTGCATTGGCCCTGGCCCGGGCCGTCGGGGAATATGGATCGGTGATCTTCATCGCCGGCAACATGCCCATGGTGTCGGAAATCGCACCGCTGCTGATCGTGATCAAGCTGGAACAGTTCAACTATGCCGGGGCCGCCTCGGTCGGCATCGCCATGCTGATCCTGTCTTTCATCATGCTGCTGGTGATCAATCTGTTGCAGCGCTGGTCGCGCCGCTGGGCGGGGGTGTGAGATGAGCGGATATGCCCCCAAATCCCGCGTCACCGTCGCCGAACCCACCTGGGTCAAGGCGCTGATCATGCTTGCGGGCCTGGGCTTCTTGGGCTTCTTCATTCTGCTGCCGCTGGCCGCCGTGTTTACCGAGGCGTTGCGCCGGGGTGTGGGTGCCTATATGGAGGCACTGGTGGAACCGGACGCGCTGTCCGCCATCAAGCTGACCTTGCTGGTCGCCGTGATCGCCGTGCCGGTGAATGTGGTGTTCGGCATCGCCGCCGCCTGGGCCATCGCCAAGCACAAGTTTCCGGGCAAGTCGTTGCTGCTGACGCTGATCGACCTGCCTTTCTCCGTCAGTCCCGTGATCTCCGGCTTGGTCTATGTGCTGCTGTTCGGGGCGCACGGGCTGCTGGGGCCTACCTTGCGCGAACATGGCATCCAGATCGTCTTCGCGGTGCCGGGTCTGGTGCTGGCTACCCTGTTCATCACCTTCCCCTTTGTGGCCCGCGAGCTGATCCCCCTGATGCAGGCGCAGGGGGTGGAGGAGGAAGAGGCGGCCATCACGTTAGGGGCCAGCGGCTGGCAGACCTTCCGCCGTGTGACCCTGCCCAATATTCGCTGGGGCCTGCTCTATGGCGTGCTGCTGTGTAATGCCCGCGCCATGGGGGAATTCGGGGCTGTATCGGTCGTGTCCGGCCATATTCGGGGGGAGACCAACACCATGCCCCTGCATGTGGAGATCCTCTACAACGAGTATAATTTCGTGGCCGCCTTCGCGGTCGCCTCGCTGCTGGCCATCCTGGCCCTGGTGACGCTGGTCGCCAAATCGCTGCTGGAATGGCGTCACGGCGCCGAACTGGCCGCCACCGCCCGCCGCCATTGATGGGAAAGACCCATGAGCATCAATATCAAGAACCTGACCAAACGTTTCGGCGGCTTTGCGGCTGTGGATGGCATCGATCTGGATATCCAGTCGGGCGAGCTGATGGCCCTGCTGGGGCCGTCGGGATCAGGCAAGACCACCCTGCTGCGCATGATCGGCGGCCTGGATTTCGCCGATGAGGGCACCCTGCTGATCGAGGGCGAGGATGCGACGGTGTCGGAGCCGCATGCGCGGCGCGTGGGCTTCGTGTTCCAGCATTACGCCCTGTTCCGGCATATGAGCGTGTTTGAGAATGTGGCCTTCGGCCTTCGCGTGTCACGCCGCAAGCCGAAGATTTCTGAACAGGATATCCGCGCCCGCGTCATGAACCTGCTGGAGCTGGTGCAGTTGGCGCCCCTGTCGGGCCGCTATCCCAACCAGTTGTCGGGCGGGCAGCGGCAGCGTGTGGCGCTGGCCCGGGCGCTGGCCACCGAACCGCGGGTCCTGCTGCTGGATGAACCGTTCGGCGCGCTGGACGCCAAGGTGCGCAAGGAACTGCGTCGCTGGTTGCGCGATATCCACAAGGGCATGGGCGTGACGACGGTGTTCGTGACCCATGACCAGGAAGAGGCGCTGGAACTGGCCGACCGCGTCGCCATCCTGAACAAGGGGCGCATCGAACAGGTGGGCACCCCGGCGGAGGTCTATGATAGCCCGGCCTCGGCCTTTGTCTGCGATTTCCTAGGTGGGGGCACACGGCTGGACTGTGTGGTGGCCGATGGCGCGGCGGTCATTGCCGGTGCGCGCGTGCCCGTGGTCAATGCATTGCCACCGGCGGGGCCGGCCACGGCCTATATCCGCGCCCACGATATCGATCTGGCAGAGGCGGGGGAGGCGGGGACCCTATCCGCCACCATCCGCCTGATCCAGCCCGTGGGGCCGCAGCTGCGCCTGGATTTGAATCTGGACGGCAAGGTGGTGGAAGCGGTCCTGGACCGCCACGCCACCACCACACCGCTGGCGCCGGGACAGACGGTGTCGCTGCGCCTGCGCCGGGCCAATGTTTATGCGGGGTAATGTCAGCGGCGGCCCCGAACAGGGCCGCCGCTGATCCTCATCAGAACTTTGACGAGACCGAGATGCCGACGGAGCGCGGGTCGCTCACCACCGGGGCCATGAAGTTCTCGATCACGCCTTTCACGTTCTGCTCGTCCGTGATGTTGCGGGCGAAAACGGCGACTTCATACTTGTCGTCTGGGGCCTTGTATCCCAGGCGCAAACCACCCTCGAAATCGCCCTTGCTGTAGAATTCAGCCGATTCGTACAGCACGAAGCTGGTCTTCCCCGTCACGCTCCAGTCGGTGAAGGCGAACAGGGTGCCGCCATCGGCCAGCGGGAAGTCGTACCGCGCCGTGAAGTTCAGGATATATTCCGGCGCGTTGGGGAACGGGTTGCCGTCGATCAGGGCACGACCGCTGACCAGCGGGTCCTTCACTGTGCAGACGCTGATGGGGGCGCAGACGCTGGAGGTCACGGTCTTGTCCTTGATCTCCGTATCCGTGTAGGTCACGCCGGCGGTCAGGGTCAGATCGCGCGTCACCTGCAGTTCAGCGTCCAGCTCAAAGCCCTTGGCCTCGCCCTTGTTGCCATTGAACAGGCGGGCGGTACCGTTGGCATCGAACGCCGTCAACTGGATATCGTTGACGGTGTAGGTATACACAGCACCGTTCAGGCGCAGCTTGTCGTTCAGCAGCGTGCTTTTCACGCCCGCCTCATAGGAGATGATGGTCTCCGAGGTGGCGGTCGTCGGCGGGCCGTTGAAGGACACGGTACGGCCCTGGATGGTGGGGCCACGGAAGCCACGGGCGACGCGGGCGAAGACAGCGGCCTCGTCGGTGACATTGTAGAACAGGCTGGCATCCCAGCTGACCTCGTCATCCTTCAGGCGGACATAGCGGGTGCCGGTATAGGCCGTCTGGACCTGGTTGCTGCCATTTTCGATGGAGCGGAAGGTGCCGGCGGTCAGCGCCTTCAACACATTCATCTTCTTGTCATCTTCGGTGTAGCGCACGCCACCCGTCAGCTTCAGGTCTTCGGTCAGCTGATAGCCGGCCTGGCCGAACAGGGCCCAGCTTTCATTACGGTTGCGCAGGGTGACAAAGCCGCTGGCGCCGCCGGTTTCAAAGAAGCGGAAGGGGCGGAAGGAGAATTGTTCGTCGGAATTGAAGTAGAAGCCACCGACCTGCCAGTTCAGGGCGCCATCGGTGTCGCTGGCCAGACGCACTTCCTGCGTCCACTGGTCCAGATCATCGATATTGCCCTGGCTTTCGGCGGCGTTCAGGGGCAAGCCGTCCGTGTCGCCACGCGAATAGCCGTCCGTGGTCTCATAGGCCGTGATCGAGGTCAGGGTGACGGTGCCCAGATCATGATCGATCTTCAGCGACGAACCCCAGCCATCATATTCCTGGTTGTTATTGTCACCGTCATTATAGGCGACGGTGCGCTTGTGATAATTGGCGTTCAGCTTGTTCGACCCCTTGGTCAGGGCATTGCCCCGGAACAGGGACGAGGTGCCGTCCAGATCGCGGCCATGGATGTTCAGCAGGGCGCTGGTGTCATCCGACGGGGTCAGCAGGAACTGCAAGCGGGCTGCCACATCCTGATACCCGCCCAGATCACGGCCCGTCGTGCTGTTGCGGACATAATCGTCGCGGCGCTGATACATGAAGGAGGCGCGGGCTGACAGCTTGTCCTCCACCAGCGCGCCGCCGAAACCGGCATCCATCGTCAGGGTATTGTAGCTGCCCAGCGACAGGGTGGCGCGGCCGGACGTGTCCTGGCTGGGCGCGATGCTGTCGAACTTCACGATACCGGCAGTGGTGTTGCGGCCGAACAGCGTGCCTTGCGGCCCGCGCAGCACTTCCACCTGGCGCACGTCGAACAGCGGGCTGCTTTTCAGCACCACATTCTCCATCACCACCTCATCGATGACGACGGAGACGGGCTGCGAGGCACCCAGGTAAAAGTCGTTATTGCCCAGGCCACGGATATAGAAGCGCGGGAAGATACGGCCCGTCGAGGTCTCGGCATAAAGTCCCGGCACCTTGGCGGACAGGGCCAGGATGTCGGCACCACCGGCCAGCAGATCGCGCAAGCCCTCGCCCGAAATGGCGGCGACCGACATCGGCACTTCCTGCAGGTTCTCAGCCCTGCGCTGTGCCGTCACGATGATCTCTTCCAGCGTGTCGGTGCTGGTCTGGGCCAGGGCGGCCATCGGCGTGGCCAGCGTGGCGGCCGACAGGCCCGCCAGCAGGGCGTGCTTCAAGGTGGACTGCATGATCCGTTCTACTCTCTCTCACAATGTCTGAAACGACGCGGGGCCGGGGTGCATCCCCATGCCGGCCCCGCGTGATTGCGCTGTCATAGATCGAAAGTCAGAGAGGCGAACGGTCGTTTAGATGAAAATTCCGTGACGGGGGGGCGGCCCTGCGCCATTCCCTAGGCGCCGCCTGGACTTCGCAACAGCGTAATGAAACCCCTGCAGGGCCGTTGTGCAGTGCAGTAATGCATGGGAACAACGCCAAGTGCCTGAAAATACGCAACTGTCCACAATCCGGCCGCGACTCGTACAATTGTTTCATTTGAAATGCCGATGGACCTGATCGGGGCCTAGGGCCAGCCATGCTGCTGTCGGATGGACTGCCGCCGGGCCGATCCTGTCATCTCTCGGTCAAGCGTCTTGACCGAGGGCATCACTGCTCCTTCTTTCCCTTGATCTCACGCTTCTGATCGGTCTGGGCGCGGTCCAGAGCATTCAGGTTCTGCAGGGCGATATTTGCAGCCGACGTGCCGGCGGCCACGCGGCGCACGGCTTCCCAATCCTGCTTGGCACGGACCATGTCGCTTTTGGCGGCGCGCAGGTTGCCGCGCAGCAACAGCGCCTCCCCGCTCTGCGGTGACAGGCGCAGTGCTTCCTCCACATCAGCCGTCGCCTTGGGGTACAGGGCCAGCAGATGATGCGCCTGGGCCCGCAGCAACCAAGCCTCGGCCATCCGGGGCGTCAGGTCCACAACCTTGTCCAGATCGGCGATGACATCCCAATAGCGTTCCATGCCGGCCCGTGCGATGGCCCGGTCCATCAGGATCTGCGGATCGTGCGGCGTCAGTTCCAGCGCCTTGCTGAACGCCGCCTCAGCTTCGGGCAGCTTATGGGCATTGGACCAGGCGGTTCCGGCCCGGCTCAGCAGGTTGGCGCGCACGACCGCGCGTTCCCGCACCATTTCCGCCGCCACAGCCTCCAGCGCCGGGGCTGCCAGTTCCCAATCGCCGCGCAGCATCAGGGCCAGTGCCTGGCACAGGCGCGCGTCGACGCCGGCCCCCTGCCGTTCCCATAGCTTTGCCTCCTCATAGGCGAAGTCGGGCAGGGCCTCGGCCCGGTCCAGGCAGGCGGTACGGTTGGCGAAGATCGCCCCGTCCTGCGCCAGCGCGGATTGCGGCAGGCACAGGGTGAAAAGGGCGATCAACGCCCCGATATTGAGCATTCGGTTCATGGCACGCTACAAATCCTGATCCGTCCCCTGCTGGCAAGTGTCAAAAGATTCATGATCGCAACACCCCCCCTGCCGGTCGGCCGGCTTTTCATCTTCGGTCTGGGTTACACGGCCCTGCATCTGGCCGACTGTCTGCGCCGCATCGGCTGGTCGCTGGCCGGTACCGTGCGGGGTCAGCATAAGGCCGATGCCTTGCAGGCCCAAGGGATTGACACTTTCCTGTTCGACCGGGGAAAGCCCCTGGCCGATGTGGCGGTGGCCCTGGATGGTGTCACCCATCTCCTGTCATCGGTGCCACCCGATGCCGATGGCGACCCCGTACTGGACCATCACGGGGCCGATATCGCGGCGCAGGCCACCACCCTGCGCTGGGCGGGATATCTGTCGACCACCGGCGTCTATGGCGATGCCGGCGGCGGCTGGGTGGATGAGGACAGCGCCTTGAACGCCAGCGGCCCCCGGGGCAAGCGCCGCGTGGCGGCGGAGGCCGGGTGGCTGGGCCTGTATGAACAATCGGGCGTACCGGTGCATCTGTTCCGTCTGCCCGGCATCTATGGTCCGGGGCGCAGCGCCATCGATTCGGTGCGGGCGGGTACGGCCCGGCGCATCGACAAGCCGGATCAGGTCTTCTGCCGCATCCATGTCGATGACATTGCCGGTGCCGTCATCGCCTCCATGGCCGCCCCCCGGCCCGGCACTGCCTACAATATCGTCGATGATGAGCCCGCCCCCGCCGCCCAGGTGGTGGAATATGCGGCACAGTTGCTGGGTGTCGAACCCCCGCCGCTTGAACCTTTCGATCTCGAAACAATGTCGACGATGGCTGCCAGCTTCTATGCCGATAATCGCCGGGTCCGGAATGATCGTCTTAAATCCTGGCTTAACTATCGGTTGATCCACCCCACCTATCGGGAGGGACTGGCGGCACAGCGGGCGACGGAGACAAAAAGTATCGGGCCTGTAACGGCTGGGTAAATCCGCGGCCAACCCTGGCCGTCCGCGTTAGGATCACGCAATGCATGACCAAGCCCCCCTGAACGACAGCCAGGCCGCCATCACCACCCCTGGCGCTCCCGAAGCCGATGATGTGGCCCTGCGCCGTGATCTGACCCGCCACCGCTGGCTGGCCGGATCCTGTCTGGCCCTGGCCGCCGGCGGCTGGGCCGTCAGCCACGCCCCTTTCATGCCGCCCGGCATCGCCCCCGCGCTGCGCGCCGTGGCCGAGGCGGGGATGGTCGGCGGTCTGGCCGACTGGTTTGCGGTGACGGCCCTGTTCCGCCGGCCCCTGGGTCTGCCCATCCCACATACGGCCCTGGTCCCGCACAACCGCGACCGGATCGCCGACGGCATCGCCGCCTATATCGACCGGGAATTCCTGGAACCCACCATGCTGGTGGAACAGGTGCGGCGCATGGATCCGGCGGCCTGGCTGGCCAATCTGCTGGCCGATGAGGGGGACCGTGACCGGCTGGTCGATCTGGTGGCCGGCATGCTGCCTGGCCTTCTGTCGCGTCAGGGCGATGCACCCTTAGCCCAGGCCCTGGGCCGGGCACTGGCCGCTGGTCTGTCGCAGGCCGATCTGCGCCCCGCCCTGGCCGGGGCCTTGCGCCATTTCGTGAACAGCGAGGCGCTGGAACCGCTGCTGCGGGAGATTGCGGACCGGCTGATCCATCTGATGCATGGGCAGCGCGGCTGGGTGGAGGCGGCGGTGGCCGGCAAGTCGCGCTGGTGGATGCCGTCATCGGTGGACAAGTCGCTGGCCGAGACCATCAACGAGGCCATCCTGGGCCATCTCTGGGACCTGCGCTCCGCCCACGCCCCGGCGGGGCGGGAGTTGCGCGACTGGCTGAAAGCCCTTCCCGACGAGATCGAGACCGGCAGCGAGCTGGCTCAGCGCCTGCTGGAGGCGTTGCGGCAATTCACGGGGCCAACGGTGGCGGGGCCCTTGCTGCATGACCTGCTGTCGGGTCTGCGCGATGCGGCCCTGGCTGATTTGAACCGGCCCGACGGCCATATTCGGTCGGCCCTGAATGGTGTTGCTGCCTCTCTGGCCGATGCGATGCGGGAGGCGCCGGTGCGCGACCGCCTGAACCACGCCGTGGAACAGGCGTTCACCAGCGCCTTGCCCCGCTGGCGTCAGGCCATCCGCGAGTTCGTGGCCCGGACCCTGAAGGCCCAGGATGTGGGGGAATTCACCAAGCGTCTGGAACTGCGCGTGGGCCGCGACCTACAATATATCCGTATCAACGGCACCATTCTGGGTGCGGCCATCGGCGGTTTGCTCTACGTCCTGAATGGATGGCTGGCCGGTTAACCCGACCAGCCACCATCACCATCACGGCGTGGCAAACGCCGACAGGGTCACACGCGCTTCCAGCACCATCTGGTCCTGGACGCCGGGCAGGGCATCGGCCATGGGGGCCGAAGCCGCCATCACCATCTTCTCCCGATAGGCGCTGGTGACCGCAACGGCCATGCGCTGTTCGGAGAAGCTGATGTCACCGGCCCGGTAGTTGCGCCCGGGGAAGGCGGTGTTCAGGCGCTTCAGCTCGGCATTGACCTTAGCGTAAATCTTGTCGCGCAGGGCGGAGCGGGTTTCCTCCGTCTCTGCCAGGGTGGGATCAAAGGCGATGGCGCCGACGCGCACCTGCAAGCCGGGCTTGCTGGCCTTCTTGGCGCGGTCACCCAGCGCCGACAGCTGCCCTTCCGGCAGGCGGGCCTGCAGCTGCGCCTGCCAGCGTTCCAGGCCGGCACTGTCGCTTTGCGGGTTCATGGCCACGATGCGCCATTCCGCCTTGTCGGCGACACCGGCCACAGCCTTCAGCACATCCGACCGGACGGTGCCGCCATTACCATTGCCTGCGATATCAACCACCAGGGTGACCAGCGCCGTTTCCGTCTTCACCCAATCCTCCACCGAGACGTTGAAGGACACGGTATCGATGACGGGCTGCACGGGCAGGGTCTGGGCGGACACAACCGGAACGGCGGTGAACAGCAGGCTGGCAAGGGCCAAGGGAACCAGCGACCGGCGCATTTTTTTCTCCACGAAACTCAATTGGCGGGCGAAAACGCCCTGTCCGCATCCTACCCTGCGGGTTGCGGCCAAATTGCGTCGGGATTGCGGAAAGGATCAGAAATCCAGATCGGCGTAATGTTTGGGCGGCGGCAGGCCCGGCTGATGAT
>CALRNG020000048.1:0-12540 GCA_943369495.1 Rhizobium sp. Q54 | reverse complement strand
AGTTCAAGCTTCGGCGGCATGGGCCGCCGCCGCGTCAGTCGGCACGGATACTAACGGTCAAGAATCTTGACCGTTAGTATGATTCCGGCGTAGGTGCCTAAATGGAAACGGGCGTGGAAATCACTTTCTTCCCAATGACAGCGCTGATATAGCCGGAATGTTGCAAAGACGCGGATCAACGCGCTTCCGACAACGTTGTCCGATGGGAGGACGGTGGCATGACACCAGCTCAGCTCAGTATCATCTTCTTTCTGCAGCTCGCCGTGATCATCATCGCCTGCCGGGGGGTCGGCTGGCTTGCCAAACGCTATCTCGGCCAGCCTCAGGTGGTGGGCGAGATGATCGCCGGCGTGATCCTGGGACCCTCCCTGCTGGGGCTGCTGGCCCCTGATGTCCAGTCACTGCTGTTCCCGAAGGACTCCAAAAGCGTGTTGTTCGTGGGCGCGCAGTTTGGCGTCGGCCTCTACATGTTCTTGGTTGGTCTGGGTTTTCGCGGCGACCATTTCAAGGCGAATGTCGGCAGTGCGGCGGCGGTCTCCCTGTCGGGGATGGCCGCACCCTTCCTGCTGGCCATCCTGATCACGCCTTGGCTGATGAGCCATGGCCTGTTCAATGAGGCGCTGAGCCTGCCGCAGACCACCTTGTTCATGGGCGCTTGCATCGCCATCACGGCCTTCCCCATGCTGGCCCGCATCATTCATGAGCGCGGCCTGTCAGGCACGCCGCTGGGCACCCTGTCCCTGTCGGCGGGCGCCATTGATGATGCCGGTGCCTGGACGGTGCTGGCCATCGTGCTGGCTACTTTCGGTGACGGCCCCATGGTGGCGGTAAAGGCCATCGGCGGTGGTCTGGCCTTCGCCGTGTTCATGCTGACCCTCGGTCCCCGCCTGCTGGCCCCGCTGGGCGCCAAGGCGGAGCGGGAGGGCAAGGTCAGCCAGACAACGCTGGGCATCGTGCTGATCCTGTTCCTGCTGTCGGCCTGGGCCATGGATGCCGCCGGCATTCATGCCGTGTTCGGCGGCTTCCTGCTGGGCTGTGTCATGCCGCGCGGTGTGCTGTCCACCGAACTGCGGCGACAGCTGGAGCCGTTCGCCGTTGTGGTGCTGCTGCCGATGTTCTTCACCTATTCCGGCCTGCATACCCAGCTGACGCTGGTCGACAATATGGAGCTGGTGTTGGTGACGCTGGGCATCCTGGCGGCCTCCATCCTGGCCAAGGGCGTGGCCTGCTGGGCCGCCGCCCGGTTGACGGGGCAGGACAATGCCACCGCCATGGGCATCGGCGCCCTGATGAATGCCCGCGGGCTGATGGAATTGATCATCATCAATATCGGCCTGCAGAAGGGCATTATCGGCCCGGCCCTATTCTCCATGCTGGTGGTGATGGCCATCATCACCACCCTGATGGCCTCCCCCCTGTTCGAACTGGTCTATGGCCGCAAGGCCCGGGCGCGGGGTGAGTTGGGGGCGTTGAACGAGCAGGACAGCGATTTCGTGGAGGCCAGTCAGGTCCGCTGATCGACAGACCGCTGTGCTGCCAGTGAAACCCGGCGTCCGAAAGGGCGCCGGGTTTTTTGCTTCTGGGCGCTTCATTTTGCCGGCCCCATCGATTCATCATAACTCGATATATCTGATATGCATCGGTTTCGTCTGGACAGGTCCGTATCGGAAGTCCATATCAGATATATCGAAATACGGTCTGATAGAGGAGAGACCCATGAGAGGGTTCTTTTTTGGCCGGGGCGGTCCTGGCGGCGGCTTTGGCCGTGACGGGGATGATGAAGATTTTCGCGGCTTTGGCCGGGGTGGCGGCGGGCGGCATGGTGGCCGGGGCGGGCCGGGGGGTCGTGGCTTCGGCCATGGCGGCCTGCGCCTGGTTCTGTTGCGTCTGATCGCGGACAAGCCCAGCCATGGCTATGAGTTGATCAAGGAGATCGAGGAGCGGTCTCAAGGCCATTACACACCCTCACCCGGCGTGATCTATCCGGCCTTGTCCTGGCTGGAGGATGGTGGCTTCATCACCATTGAGGCCGGGGAGGATGCCCGCAAGCAGGCCCGCATCACACCGGCGGGCGAAACCTATCTGCGCGAGCAAGCCGACGAGGTGGCGCGCCTGTTCGCCCTGATGCAGACGGGCGCTGAGGAGCGGGCCGGCGGGCCGGAATATGCGCCCCTGTTCCGCGCCATGCATAACCTGAAGGCGGCCCTGCGCACCCGTGCCCTGCGACCTCTCTCGAAGACCGAGATTGAAACCATTGTCGACTGGATCGACGAGTTGGCCCGCAAGATTGAAAGGCTATGACCATGGCGCCGGATATCCACAGCCCCAACCGCAGCATCCAGCGCCATCGGTTTGAGACCCGCCGCCGTGACCTGATTGTGACGGGGCGTCAGCAGATGACGCCTAACATGCTGCGCCTGACGCTGTCAGGCGATCTGTCGGGGTTCCAGTCGCTGGGCTTCGATGATCATGTGAAGCTGTTCTTCCCCGATCCCGTCACCGGATCCTATGAACCCGCCGACGGGGCCAAGCCGCTGGCCCGTGACTATACCCCGCGCCGGTTTGATGTGGTGGCAGGCACCCTGGTGCTGGATTTCGCCCTGCATGGCGCGGAGGAGGGGCAGGCGGAACCCGCCACTGCCTGGGCGGGCAAGGCCGTGGTCGGTGACAGGCTGGTCATCGGTGGCCCGCGCGGGTCCAGCGTGCTGCCGCTGGATTTCAGCCTGCATCTGCTGATCGGCGATGACACAGCCTTGCCGGCCATCGGGCGGCGGCTGGAGGAACTGCCGGCGGGTGCTCGTGTCCTGGTTCTGGCGGAAGTGGAGAGCCCTGCCGACTGCCTGACCCTGGACAGCCGGGCCGATGTGACCATCCATTGGCTGTTCCGCGATCCGGCCCATGGCGGGCGCGATCTTCTGTCGGCGGTCGCCGGCCTGCGCCTGTCGGACCCTGACGTACTGGCCTGGGTGGCGGGGGAAGCACGGCAGACGCGGCGGATCCGCGACGAGCTGCTGACCCGCCACGGGCTGGACCCGCAATGGGTGAAGGCGTCGGGCTATTGGCAGCAAGGGGAGGCCGGCGCCCATACGCGGATCGAGTGAGGGCAGGCGTCCTCACACCCCGCGCCAGCGGGCGACGGCGGCAACGGCCAGCGCCAAACCGACATGCGCCGCGATATCGGTGAGGGAAAACAGCCCGTCCCAGCGCGGGAAGATGCCGGGCCAGCGCAGGGGCAGGACCAGCAGATACATGGCGCCGTAAAGCCCCAGCCCATAGGCGACAGCCGCCGGCCAGCGCCATGTCCGCAGCAGTGCCACCCGGCGCAGGGCCAGGACATAGACCGCCGCCATGACCAGCGCAATGCCGATATGGGTGGCAAAGCCCAAGGCCGCCGTGGCCAGCCCACCATCGCGCGCCGCCCCGCCGATCCAGCCGCCAGCCACGCTCTGCCAGACCCGCATCACGCCGCCGCCGCGCACAATCCCCATGATGGAGGCATAAATCCCATCCAGGCTGGCCCTGGCCAGCCCGGCCAGCATGATGGTAGCCGGCAACCCCGCCCGATCCTGCATCTCCCATGCCCTTTCCTGGGTTTTGGGTCAAGTTTAGGGGTGGGTCCGTTGCGGCCATGGACCCAATTCAGGCCGAAACAAAAGGGCTGCGCAGAATTACCCTGCGCGGCCCTGATCGTCTCCGGTTACGCTGTGTGTAATGTCATCGGTCAAAAATCCTGACCGATGATACGGCGGCGACCGCCGCCGCGCGGCTCGTGCCGCGTGAGCCAAGCCCACGGATGTGGGCGCCGGCGCTTGAGGGGCAAACGATTGGCCGAAGGTCAATCGTTTATGCCGACAGTATTACTCGTCACGGCCCATCTGTTCTTGCAGGTAGTTCTGCAGGCCCACGCTCTTGATCAGGCCCAACTGCGTTTCCAACCAGTCGATATGTTCCTCCGTATCCTCCAGGATGCGGCGGAAAATCTCCTTCGACTGGTAATCGCGCACGCCCTCGCAATATTGCATGGCCTCGATCAGCTCGCTGCGGTTCCGGCTCTCAATGACCAGATCGCCTTCAAGGCATTCGGGCACATCCTCACCGATATGCAGCTTGTGAAGGTTCTGCAGGTTCGGCAGCCCTTCCAGGAACAGCACGCGTTCGATCAGGTAATCGGCGTGCTTCATCTCGCCGATGCTTTCCTCATACACCTTCTTGCCCAGCCGCAGGAAACCCCAGTTCTTCAACATGCGGGCGTGCAGGAAATACTGATTGATCGCCGTCAGCTCGTTGGTCAGGATAGTGTTCAGGTGCTGGATGACGGTGGCGTCGCCTTTCATGGGAACCTTCGCAAGCTGGTCGGTCAAAACGGGTTGGAAGGCAAGCGCTCCCATGGGCGGATACTGGCACAGCCAGCCGGCTTTGTCTTCTGATAACGTATTGCAATTAAAGAGAAAAGCGACTGATAGGCAGTCGCATGCGACCCATAGGGAGTAACCTGCAAAGATGCCCGCCCCTGTTCGTTACCTGGAAGATTTCGCCCCCGGCATGGCATTCGAATTCGGTGACCGGCTGGTCACCGCCGAGGAGGTGGTGACCTTCGCCCGTGACTATGATCCCCAGCCCTTTCATCTGGATGAGGAAGCGGGCAAGGCCACCCATTTCGGCGGGCTGGTGGCCAGTGGCTGGCAGACCGCAGGCTTCATGATGCGCATGCTGGTGGACAATATGCTGTCACCGGAAACCTCGCTGGGCTCCCCCGGCCTGGATGAGCTGCGTTGGCTGAAGCCGGTGCGGCCAGGGGACCGGCTGCGTGTCCGCGTCGGCATCCTGGAGGTGAAACGCTCCCGCTCCAGACCGGAAATGGGAACCATCCGTCAGTCCACGGAAGTGCTGAATCATAAGGATGAAGTCGTCATGTCGATGTTTTCCATCGGCATGGTGCGCGCACGCGCGATACCGGAAGATTCTGTCGGTTAACTTGTTAAACTTCCCCCCTTACCTTTTACAACATGCGCATGGAGGCAGGGTTATTCCGAAAGGACTAAACCATGTCTCCGACGCGCTTCCCAAAAGGTTGGATAATCGCTTATGATGTCCCCCTGTCGGTGCAATGGGAGCCATCATGGCGCGGGAAGTGATTGATTTCTCTCCGGGTGAGTGGGTAGAGGAGCTGACGCCGCCGAAGCGGCGCTTCCAGATCATGGCTGTTCATACAAAGCCGGGCACGCCCGCCCCGAACGTCGAACTGGCCGTGGACGGCAATCCCGTTCACCGGCTCAGCCTGTCGATTTTCGCCCTGGCCGACATGCACCGGTTCCGTCGCGTCCGCTGACGTGTTGAGGGGCGCTTCCGCCCCTCGAACCGTCGGCTACGTGCGGGGTCCGCGCACCAGGCGCCAGCCCATGCGGCCCAGATAGATGGCGATACAGCCATAGACCACGATCTTGGACACGGGATCGACCCAGGTTTCCACCTTGTCATACTGGCTTTCCAGCAGATATCCCGCAGCCGTCAGGACTGAAGTCCAGACCAGGGAGCCAAGGGTGGTGAGCAGCAGGAAGGTCGGCATGCCCATCCGCGCCATGCCGGCGGGAACGGAGATCAGGGTGCGGATCGCCGGGATCAGACGGCCAAAGAACACGGCCTTCCGCCCATGTCGCGCAAACCAGCCGAAGGCCATTTCGACATCGGGCGGGTCCATGGTCATGATGAAGCCGAACCGTTCCGACAGGGCGATCAGCCGGTCATGGCCCAACACGCGGCCGATATAATACCAGGGCAGCCCGCCCAGCACCGAGCCCGCCGTGCCGACCAGCACGACCAGCAACGGGTCCATCTTCCCCTGCGCGGCCAGGAAGCCACCCAACGGCATGATCAGTTCCGACGGGATGGGCGGAAAGACATTTTCCAGGAACATCAGGATCAGCAGGCCCCAATAGCCCATCTGATCGACCAGATTCAGAAGATTATCAAACATGTTTCTTTCCGTTCATGGGCCCGCTGCCCTGGCTCAGGGTCCCTGTACCCTATCCCCAATATCGCCGCCAATGGCAAAAGGGGGCCTGTCCTGTCCATTCGACTCATGTTTCAGCATGCTGTGACCCATGATCTAAACCGGATGGTCTATTCCTTAGGGGCAAAAATCCGCTATCATAGGGATGTGGATACGGCTATTCACCCATGAACCCGGTTCAGCCCGCCTTGCCTCTGGTTTGGCCGTCGGGTGGCTTCGGGTAACCGGTTTCGGCCTGTTTCCATAAGGAAGCATTGGCCCGTAGTCTCAGGAGAGTGGCGATGGTTTTGTCCAGGCGGACGATGGAAGCCCCGAAGGCGGGGGAATGGCTGGAAGAACTCAAGATGCCCCGGCGGCGCCTGTTGGTGCATGCTGTGCATCAGCATGCCACCCGCCCAACGCATGTGGAGTTTCTGGTGGAGGGCCGCAACAGCGACCGGTTGTCGCTGGCGCTGGAAGTGGTGCTGGACACTACCCGCTTCCGCCGTCTGGGGCCCAGCCAGAACGCGGCCTGATCCGCCCGCCGGATGATGAACCGATGCAACGCCGCCGTGGCAGGGCCCGGTGGCGTTTTGATTCCCGCGCTCTACCGGTTTTCGGTCGGGGTCATGGCGGCAATTGCCCGGTACCGGCCCCACCAGAGGGATCGCGCCTCGGCCTCGCCGACGACATTGATCGCGTCGGTCCAGACCTTGCCCCGGTAGTTGCCGCCAATATCGCGGCGGGCCAGCTTCTCTGGCCAGCCCATCAGCTGGATCGCCTCAGAGATCGCGGTGATCTTGTCCGCCTTCTTGATGAGGTCGGTATAGGCCGGCGGCAGGGGCCAGGGTAGGCCGACTGACAGGAACAGGGCGCGGTCCAGCCGTGCCTTCACCTCTTTCAGGCCGGCCGTCGCGAACAGCTTGCCATAGGGGGTGACGACATCCCCCAGCCCGCCGCCTTCATGCAGGTCATGCATCAGGGCCGCCAGCCGCAGCGCGGGGCTGGCATCGGGCGCCAGCAGGGTGACCAGCACCTGTTCCAGCAGCACCGAATGCTGCAGGACATTGTAGGCGATGTCGCCGCGCGTCTGCCCGCCCCAGCGCGCCACGCGCGACGCGCCCGTCACCCAATCCTCCAGCATGATGTCGGCGGGGGAGGGGTCGTATAGGTTTACCCAGCGCCCCGACCGCATCAGCAGGTTGGTGCGCGGCGCATCCAGATGGTTGGGAACGGCGGGCGGCTTGGTCATGGGCTTAAGGTCGCAGCCGGGTAGAGCAGGGCACCGATCTCGGCCAGCCTTGCCTCATCGCTGCCCGGTGGCAGGGCGGCCATGGTCTGCGCCGCGGCCTTGGTTTGTCCGGTTCGGTACTGCACCATACCCAGCCGCAGCCGCACCACATGGGGCGACAGCAGCTTGCCCTTCAGGGCCTGCTGCGTCAGGGCAATGCCCTGATCCGTCTGGCCCAGCGAGACCAGCGCCATGCCCAGCTTGGCCATGGCATTGGCATCCTTGCCGGCCATGACCTCCTGCTGTCGGGCGGCCAGCCCCTGCTTCTGGGCGGCCAGCTGCCGGGTGGCATAGTCGCGCAAGCGTTCATGCCGATCCTGCTTGGGCCCCTTGCCCAGGATGCCCAGCGACCAGCCGCGCTCCAGCACGGCGGCGGCCTCGGCGGGCAGTTCCTCCACCATGGCGCGCTGGGCCATCTCGGTGAAGGAATCGGGGTTTTCATAGGCATTGGCCGCCAGCCGCAGGCGGGCCCAGTCCAGGTCCAGCTTTTCGGGAATGGGCTTGGCCTACTGCATGGCGTTGAACAGACGCAGCCAGTTCTCCTTGCTGCGGTCGGTGCGCAACTGCTGCTTCAGGGTCTTGGTATAGCCCTCGATATTGCCGGACCCGAATTCGGACGCGGCCTGCAGCTGCAGCACCTCCGCCGACGGCGCGCGGCCCGCCTTGCGCTGATCCTCGATCAGGGCCTGGGCAAGCTTGGCGGCCTTGGCGGGTTCCTTGGCCCGGTAATGGGCCTCTGCCACCATCTGGCGGAAGGCGTCGCTGAGCCGGCCGGCGGCCATGGCCTTTTCCCCGAACTCCGCTGACTTGGCATAGTTGCCGGCCCGATACCAGAGCTGGGACAGTGTCTCCAGGACACCCGCCTGATCGGCGGCGGACAGAGGCACCAGGCTGGTCGCCGCCTCGAACGCGATGGCGGCCTTATCGAAACGCCCCTGCGCCTTGAAGATGGCGGCGCGCGTCTGCTCCACCGCCCATTTCTCCTCCGCCGTGATGGTGGGCACGGCGGCGGCCTTGTCGATAGCAGCCAGGGCCGCGTCAAAGCGATTGGCGGCCAATGCCTCCTTGGCCGCTTGCAGCGGCAGGCCGACCTCCCTGCTGACGGTGATGGTGGGGGCCGCCGCCAAGGGAAGCGACAGCAGCAGGGTCACGGCGGCAGCGGACAGCAGCGAACGGGTCGGGCGGGCAAGGCGGACGGGGCGCATCATCACTCCGGCAGAAAGACGGGCAGGCCGTCCGCAGGTTTTGCGTCGGATCGCGCCTGGGTTCAAGTCCCTATCCCCCCACCCCCTGTCCACAAGGAAGCCATGCCGCCCAGCCCCTGGGCAAACGGGCTGTTCCGGCGCATATTGTGCGTCTGCGAAATCCCCTGCTTTGAGTAGCGTCCCCCATGGATATGTTGCCCCCGGAGCCGTCCGTTCCGATGGACCCGGACCTGGTCTTTTCTGTTGCCCGGCATCACCCGGAAATCACCACCATCGGACGCCTGGGCCTGGACCGGGTGGAGCAGGCCGCCGCCTATGGCATGGTGCCGCTGGGCTTGCCGCTGCCGCAGGGGCGGCGCGATCTGGTGGTGATGGCGGAACGGCGGGATGCCGTGGCGCTGGAGATCGAGGGGCTGGTGGCGCGGCTGGTGCGTCGGGCCGAACTGCTGGAACAGGGGCGCCGCGCGCTGGAGGGCACCCATGTCGCCCTGCTGGCGGCGGAGGCGAAGAGCAGGGTGCGGGCAAGGGCGCATGATGAACTGTCCTTTGCCGAGATGCCGGGCCCCATCCGGCTGGAAGTATCGCGCAGCTTTGATATCGATGAGTTGACCGGCCTGGACGATGCCACCCTGCGTCAGCATCTGATCGAAGACCCGCAGCTGCGCCAGCTGATGGAAGCAGCCTTGGAGGATGTGGCGGCGCGCCTGTGGCAGCTACATGGGCTGGTCGGCGACGCGGATGACAGCTGGACCTTCGAGAATCTGGCCCAGCGCCTGCATCGTGTCGCCCGCACCAACCATCAGCCGAACGATATTCTGCGCCGCTGGGAAGAGGTGGCGGATACCTGGCTACGCGAGCGCGCCGTGGCGCGGGGCCGCACCTTCGTGAATACCGAATTTGACTTCGCCAAGTTCGAACGCCTCTTTCCCACGGCGCGGTCCATGGGGCGCAAGCTGGTTGCCGTGGTTGGCCCCACCAATTCCGGCAAGACCCACCGCGCCATGGCAGCCCTGCATGAGGCCGAACAAGGTGTTTACCTTGCCCCGCTGCGCCTGCTGGCGCTGGAGGTCATGGACCGGCTGAACCGGGAGGGCACGCCCACCACCCTGTTGACGGGGGAGGAGGAGATCCGCGTGCCGGGCGCCCGGCATCTGGCCTCCACCATCGAAATGCTGGACCCTGAGCAGGTGGTGGATGTCGCCGTCATCGATGAGATCCAGATGCTGGCCGACAAGGATCGCGGTTGGGCTTGGACGGCGGCTTTGATGGGGGTGGCGGCCCGCACTGTCTATCTGCTGGGCGCGCCGGAGGCGCTGCCGCTGATCGAGCGGGTGGCCTTGTATCTGAATGAGCCGCTGGAGATTGTGCGGCTTGAGCGCAAGCAGCCGCTGCACATGATCGATCAGCGTCTGGAGTTTGAGGATGTGCGCAAAGGCGATGCCCTGATCGCCTTTTCCCGGCGCAATGTGCATCTGGTCCGCGACATTGTGCAGGCCAAGGGTCTGACGGCGGCTGTGATCTATGGCGCCCTGGCGCCCGAAGTGCGCCGCCGGGAGGCGGAGCGCTTCACCAATGGCGAGGCCGATGTGGTGGTGGCCACCGACGCCATCGGCATGGGCCTGAACCTGCCCATCCGCCGTGTGCTGTTCACGACCCTGGAGAAATTCGACGGGGTGGAGCAGCGGGAGCTGTCGCCCGCCGAACTGAAGCAGATCGCGGGCCGGGCCGGGCGCTATGGTCATCATGAGGAAGGCGAGTTCGGGGTGGTGGCCAAGGGCACGGCGCAGCAGTTGCGCACCATCTGGACCAGGCCCGACCCGTCCTTCGGGTCCCGCCGGGCGCTCACCGTGCGGCCCACCCGCGCCATGGTGGACCGGCTGGCCGGACGTATCGGGCGCGACAGCATGATGCTGCTGGTCGATTGCTTCGCGGCGGCCCGCACCACTGGCAGCCCCTATCGCGTGGCCGATCTGTCGGCGCTGCGCCGTCTGGCCCAGTCGCTGGACGAACGCGATGTCGGGTTTGAACAGAAATTATCGCTGCTGTTCATGCCGTGCGATCTGGAGAAGGAGGTGGATGCCCGCTTTTTCAATCAGATCCTGCGCGCTGTGGAGAAGGATGAGCCGGTGCCGCTGGGCCTGGTGGTGCCGGCGCGGATGGAGCGGCTGGATGATTATGGCTTGGAGGAACTGTCGCGGTCCTGCGATCTCTATTACTGGGCCAGCCGCAAGTTTCCCCGCCTGTTTCCCGACCGCAAGGCCGTGGAGGAGCGGCGCGCCGAAGTGGCGGGCCGCCTGTCGGAACTGCTGGCCAGCACGGCCCGGCGCCAGCGCATGGGCAAAGGCCCTGGTGGCCGGCCTGGTGGCGGCGGTGGCAAGCCGAAGCCGCCGCAGGGTTTCCGCGGAGCACCGAAGAAACGCTATGGCCCCCGTAAGGGCTGACAAGACCTCCCCAAATGTCTACCGCCATTTGGGGATTTCTTATGATCTGTCGCTACTTCATAAAGGATGGTATATGAGACGGGTTAACGGCCACCCTGTTTAAAGGCGAGGGATATGTTGCTGTCAGCCGATATTGAGGAAACTACCGCCCAATCTTCTGCTGCCACCGAACCCTATGAAAAGACCGACATTTATAAATGTTATATGCGGTCACCCTATTCGTCGATCAAGCATTCATCCTACTTTCACACATATGAGGATTTATTCGGCTCATACCGGGGTCGGGAGATCACTTTCGTTGAAGTCGGGGTCCTGAATGGCGGTTCCCTGTTCATGTGGCGGGAGTTTTTCGGTCCGCGGGCCCGGATTATCGGGGTGGATTTCAACCCTGCGGCCAAACGCTGGGAACAGGACGGGTTTGAAATCCATATCGGTGATCAGGCCAAGCCGGAATTCTGGCAGGCGCTGTTCGCAAAGATCGGGACCGTGGATGTCCTGCTGGACGATGGCGGCCACACGTTTGAGCAGCAGATCGTCACCGTGTGCGAGGCGCTGCCCCATATCCGCGATGGCGGCATGATCGCGGTGGAGGATACGCACACCAGCTATTTCAAGGATTTCGGCTATCCCACCCGCTATTCCTTCATTGAATGGGCAAAAGTGATTGCCGACAACATCAATACCCGCTTTCCCGGCATCAATCAGCCTTTCTCCAGGCTGCCCTACAAGGACAGCGTCTTCTCCCTGCATTTCTACGAATCGATTGTCGGGTTCAAGATCCGCCGCGATATCTGCACGCCCAGCCATCCCGTCTCCAACGGCGCACCCACCGCGAAACATGAGGATTACCGCAACAAGACCAACCTGATCGGCACTGTAGAGGCGCGGTCAAACGCCTTGGCGCGGCGGTTGGATTTCCTGCGTAAGGTGCCGGTCCTGTGGCGGGTTCTGTCCTCCACGAAGCTGGCGCTGGTCACCCTGGTCGGTAAGTACTATTCCAAGGCCCGCCTGCGCCGGTTGCGCCACCTGTTCTGAGGTTGCGGATGGCTGTGCCCGGATCAATGTAGACCTGTCGGTATTTCCAGCCGCTGGTATCAGATCACGAAATCCAGCGGATGGCTGAGCGACCGCCGCCGGCGCGAGGCCTCGGCCAGGGTGCATCGGTCCAGGACCGTGGCCATGGCGTCGCGGGCCTTCAGCATGGCCCAGCGGATGACGCAGGTGGCCGCGTCCTCGCAATCCTCGCACGGCTCAAACTTCAGCCGGCTGGCGCAGCGGATGGGGGCCAGGGTGCCGTCGATGACGCGGATAATGTCGCCGACTGACAGATTCTCCGGCGGGCGGGCCAGACGGTATCCGCCATGCCGGCCCCGCTGGCTTTGCAGCAGTCCGGCCTTGCGCATGTCCAGCAGGATGGCTTCCAGAAACTTGGCGGGGATGTTTTCCGCCGCCGCGATCTCGCCGATCTGGACCGTTGTGGCATCTTCAAATTTGTCAGCCAGATGGATACAGGCGCGAAGGGCGTATTTGGCCCGCTGGGTAAGCATCGCGATCATACTTTCCGGCACGAACAGGTCCCCTCTTCATGGCGTCTCCGCACGCCGTTGGCAAGAG
>CALRNG020000047.1:0-12635 GCA_943369495.1 Rhizobium sp. Q54 | reverse complement strand
AGCTGGGCCTTTACGCCGCGCGCTCCTATCTGGAGACGGCACCGCCCATCGATGGGCCGGGCGACCTCGCGGCCCACCGCTTCATCTCTTATATCGACGATCTGCTCTATACGCCGGAGTTGGATTACGTCCCGCTGGTCTCCCGCGATATCCGCCCCTATTTGAAAAGCGCCAGTCTGGTGGCACAGTTCCGGGCGGTGCAGGCCGGCAACGGCCTTGCCGTTCTGCCCTGCTTCATGACGGCGGGGGAGAAAGACTTGGTCCGGCTGCTGCCGACAGAGGTGAAGCTGATCCGCAGCTTCTGGCTGGTCATGCATTCCGACGTGCGCCACCTGTCCCGCATCCGCGTCACGGCGGAATTCATCGCGGACGAAGTGCGGCGGAACGCGCGGCTGTTCCAGGGATAGCAACCGACGGTCATTTCCATGACCGTCGGAGGCCGGCGACCGCCGGCCCGGCGCCCGTGCGCCGTGAGCCAAGCCGCCGGATGGCGGCGCCCGGCGCCTGAGGGAACAATCAAAACGGCATCTTGAAGCCCGGTGGCAGCTTCAGACCACCCATCATGGCGTTGGTCTGTTCCGCCGTGAAGGCCTCGATCTTGCCCTTGGCGTCGTTGTAGGCGGCGGTGATCAGGTCCTCCAGGACCTCGACATCCTCAGGATCGACAACGGACTTGTCGATCTTGAGGCCGCGCAGGTCGCCCTTGCCGTTCAAGGTCAGCTTGACCATGCCGCCGCCGGACACGCCGGTGGCCTCATGTTCCTGCATCTTGGCCTGCATCTCAGCCATCTTGGACTGCATCTGCTGGGCCTGCTTCATCATCTGGCCGATATTCTTCATGGCTCAGAAGTCTCCTTCATAATCGCCCTCATCAAGGGGCGGTGGTGCATCGAAATAAGGGCTGTCGGCCATCTCGTCACCCCCAAAAGCGTCCATCGCCTCGGGAATTTCGGGTTCGGCCATGGGCGGCGGGGCCAGGGTCACCTGGCTCTGGTCGATGATCTTGTCAATCCTGGCCCCTGGAAACGCCTCCAGCACGGCCTTAACCAAGGGGTGTTCGGCCGCCTCGGCGCGCTGGCGCAGTTCGGCCTCGCGCTCCTGCTCGGCAATCGTCGGCTCTCCAGCGGCACCGGAAACCGACACGACCCAGCGCTTGCCCGTCCATTCGGTCAGCAATTGCCCAACCTTGCCGGGCAGGTTCTGCGGACAGGCGGACTGCAACCGCAGTTCAATCATTCCGGACTCAAAACGGACCAGATGGACCGAGGCGAGTAGCATGCCGGCCAACACGCCTTCCCGCTTATCCAGGAACAGGTCAGCCACCGCACGGAAGCTGGTTGGTTCCGGTACCGTATCGACCTTGCCAACCGGTTGCGGTGCCGCCACCGGCGCCGGTGCCGGGGCACCGGCAAAGGCCCTGCCGCCCGCCACCATGGCCATGGGCGCGCCCTGAGTGAGGGCGGCATGCACCATCGGGCCGGGGCCACCGCCACCGGCGAACCCACCGCCCCCACCAGGATTGTTCCCATGCAGGGCACGCGCCGCCGCCTCCACGCCCCCCGCCTCGTTGATCTTCTTGATCAGGTCGGCGGGGCTGGGCAGGTCGGACGCATAGGACAGGCGGATCAGCACCATTTCCAGGGCCTGCATCGGCACCGGTGCATGCTGTATCTCGCCCAGCCCCTTCAACAAGATCTGCCAGGCGCGCGACAGCGACGCCATGCCCAGTTTCTGGGCCAGCGCCACGCCACGCGTGCGCTCATCCTCGGGGATGGACACATCATCGGCGGTACCGGGGATGACGCGCGCACGGGTCAGGAAGTGCGTGAAATCCAGAAGGTCCTGGGTGATGACAATCGGATCGGCCCCGCAACGATGCAGGTCGGTCAGGATGTCCAGGGCGTCGGCCGGCTTGCCCGTCATGGTCGCTTCGAACAGGTCGATCACGCGGGTCCGATCGGCCAGACCCAGCATGTCGCGCACCTGCGCCAGGGTGACATTGCCGCCGCCCAGCGCGATGGCCTGATCCAGCAGCGACAGCCCGTCACGCACCGACCCATCGGCGGCGCGCGCAATCTGGGCGATGGCGTCGGCCTCTACGGCCACGCCTTCCTTGCCTGCCACGCGCGTGAAATGGCCCACCAGGGTCGGGTGATCGACGCGGCGCAGGTCGAATCGCTGGCACCGCGACAGCACCGTCACCGGCACCTTCCTGATCTCGGTGGTGGCGAACACGAATTTCACATGCGGCGGCGGCTCTTCCAGCGTCTTCAGCAGCGCGTTGAAGGCGCTTTTCGACAGCATATGCACTTCGTCGATGATGTAGAGCTTGTAGCGCGCGGCCGACGGCGCATAGCGCACGCCCTCAATGATCTCGCGCACATTATCGACGCCGGTATTGCTGGCCGCGTCCATCTCAATGACATCGACATTGCGGTCGGCGGCGATGGACACGCACATCTCGCACACACCACAGGGGCTGATGGTCGGCCCGCCCTGCCCGTCCGGCCCAATACAGTTCAGGGCGCGGGCAATGATGCGCGCCGTCGTCGTCTTGCCCACCCCGCGCACACCGGTCAGCATATAGGCCTGATGGATGCGCCCCGACTGGATGGCGTTGCGCAGGGTCCGCACCAGCGCGTCCTGCCCCACCAGCTCGTCAAAATTCTGCGGCCGGTACTTGCGCGCCAGCACACGATAGGCGGCACCGGCGGCGGAATGGCTGTTCGTCTCGTCGGTCACGGGGCGTCTCGGGTCTACGGCAAGGACGGAGGCGAGTTTAGTGATGCCGGCGCACAGACGCCACGGTTTTACGATACCGCTTTTGATAAGGCGGCGTCACAGCGACGGATTTTGATGAAAGGTGGGAGGCTGGACGAACGACCCGAGCCGAAACTCGTTACGGCTGCTTCCTTCCGGACCTGACCGGGTTGGCGAGGGACCCGCCCGTTGCCAACCTCCCGACGCCTATATCGGCGAGTGCGAACGGAAAGACAAGGGAGAAATCCGCCGGGGCCGGTCTGTCACTTGCGCATTGGCGACCTGAATGCAGCCATGTCACCGTGAACAAACCATGATGAGACTGAATTTCTATGCCGGGTCCGGCCTGGATCGGGCCGCCCACCGGCGCAAGGATGAGGACTGGCTCGCCGCCCGTCTGCGCCACCCCCAGGCTGCCCGCATAATCCCCTGGTGGCGGGGCCGGCATCTGGTGGCGGGGGCAGAGGATGCGCCGCTGCCAGCCTATCTGCCCGCCACCGCCGACTGGTGGGGATGGCACCTGTCCATGCCGCCCATCTATCTGGGTGATGATGGCGGTCATTCCTACTTTGCCGTCGATCTGTCACCGCTGGAGGATGTCGACACCCATGCCGAGGTGTCGAAGCTGGGCCGGTTTGTGGAGCTGCGGTCGTTGGGCACGCGCATCGGGCAGCGGGCGGGCGGCATGTATGCCTATACCCGCGCCCTGATGCTGTGGCACGGCAAGCACAAATTCTGCGGCACCTGCGGATCGCCCACGGCGGCGGCAGAGGGCGGGCACAGCCGGCGCTGCACCAATCCCGATTGCGCTGCCCAGCATTTCCCGCGCCATGACCCTGCGGTGATCATGCTGGTCCATGATGGCGGCGACCGCTGCCTGCTGGGCCGGCAGTCACGCTTCCCGCCCGGCATGTATTCCACGCTGGCCGGATTCGTCGAACCGGGTGAAAGCCTGGAAGAGACGGTGATGCGCGAATGTTTTGAAGAGGCGGGCGTGCGCGTCACCGACGTGAAATATCATTCCAGCCAGCCCTGGCCCTTCCCCTCCTCCCTGATGCTGGGCTTCCACGCCCGTGCCACCACGCTGGATGTGAAGGCGGATGAGGAGGAGTTGGAGGATGTGCGCTGGTTCAGCCGCGAATTCATCCGAAAGCACCAGAATGGCGAAAACTTCCGCCTGCCGCCCTTCGACAGTATTTCCCGACAATTGATCGAGGCCTGGCTGCGCGGGTAACAGGGGGCAAGGGGGCGATGCTTGCCCCTGCGCATCCGCCCTGCCATCCTGGCTTCCCGAATTTGTTCCAGCCGGAGTGTGTACCCAAATGTCCGACCTGTCCCTGCCCGCCACCAATGTCGTGGCGGCGGAACTGTCCACAGTGCGTGATTTCATCCGCTATGCTGTCAGCCGCTTCAACCGCGCCGGTCTGGTGCATGGACACGGCGCCGTCACCGCCTATGACGAGGCGGCGTTCATCGTGCTGGAAACGCTGAAGCTGCCGGTGGATCAGCTGGAACCCTATTTCGATGCCAAACTGCTCGCCAGCGAAAAGCTGGCCCTGGCAGAGATCATCAACCAGCGGGTCACCACCCGCAAGCCCGCCGCCTATCTGACCAAGCGCACCTATATCCAGGGCGTGCCTTTCTATGTTGATGACCGCGTCATCGTCCCCCGCTCCTTCATCGGGGAGCTGCTGTTCGGCGAGCTGTTCGGGGGTGAGCAGGATTTCACCCTGGTCGATGATGTGACCGATGTGGAAAAGGTGCTGGACCTCTGCACCGGTTCCGGCTGCCTGGCCATCCTGGCCGCCAGCATCTTCCCGCTGGCCGATGTCGATGCCGTGGACCTGTCGCCCGACGCGCTGGAGGTGGCGAAGATCAATGTTGCCGATCATGGGCTGGACGAACGCGTGAAGCTGTTCCAAGGCGACCTGTTCAAGCCGCTGAAGGGCAAGAAATACGACCTGATCATCTCCAACCCGCCCTATGTCGATGCCGAGGCCATGAAGAACCTGCCGCCGGAATATCAGGCGGAACCGCGCATGGCCCTGGTCGGCGGCGATGATGACGGCATGGCCATTGTCCACCGCATCCTGAAGGAAGCGCCCAAATACCTGAACGCCGAGGGTGGCCTGCTGGTGGAGGTCGGCACCGGTCGTGCGGCCCTGGAAGAGGCATACCCCGACGCGGAATTCCTCTGGCTGGAAACCGAACATTCCTTCGGCGAGGTGTTCTGGATCACCCGCGAACAGCTGCTGGAACTGTAATCCTTTGCATTTTCCTCATGCGCCGGCGCCGCATCCGCGGCTTGGCTTGCGCGCACATGGGTGCGCGGGCGCTCAACGCGCCAACCATGCAACGGCGAGTTCCAATCGCCGTTGCATGGTATTCAAGGGTTTGTGAGCGTCACGCCCCCGGCGCTCACGAATGCGTCAGGACCACATCCAGGAAATACTCGCCATAGCGTTCCAGCTTGCGGGCACCCACGCCCTGCAAGGTACCCAGCTCGTCCAGGTCGGTGGGCCGCTCCCGCACCATCTCCATCAGCGTTGCGTCATGGAAGATGACATAGGGCGGCACGCCCTGTTCGCGCGCCAGTTCCAGGCGCAGCGCCTTCAGCGCATGCCACAGCGTATCGTCGGCGGGGGACAAGTCGGCGGTGGAGGTCTTGGGCTTGGACGCGCCACCACTGCCCGACCAGGACGCCTTGCCCTTCCCCTTGGCCTCTGCCGCCGGGTCCCGGCGCAGGCGTACCACCTCCTGGCCTTTCAGGACGGCGGTGGCCGTCTCCGTCAGGATCAGGCCGCCATGCCCCTCCGGATCGGCGCAGAGCAGGCCGTTGGCCACCAGCTGGCGGAACACGCTGTGCCATTCCTGCTTGCCCAGTTCGGCGCCACAGCCGAAGGTTTTCAGCTTCTCGTGACCCTTTTCGGTCACCTTGTCGGTGGCGACCCCGCGCAGCACATCGACCAGATGGCCGACCCCGAACCGCTGCCCCGTGCGGTACACGGCTGACAGCGCCTTCTGCGCCACCACCGTTCCGTCATAGGTTTCAACGGGTTGGAAGCAGGTGTCGCACTTCCCGCAGGGCTTGGGATAGTCCTCATCGAAATAGGTCAGCAGCGTCTGCCGCCGGCACCGCGCCGTCTCGCAAAAGCCCAGCAGCGCCTCCAGCTTTTGCCGTTCGGTGCGTTTGAAGGCCGGCGGACTGTCGGAGTTTTCCACCATCATCTGCATCTGCACCACGTCGGCGAAGCCGTAAAGCATCAGTGCTTCCGCCGGCAAGCCGTCGCGCCCCGCGCGCCCCGTTTCCTGGTAATAGGCTTCCAGAGATCGCGGCGGGTCCATATGGACGACAAACCGCACGTTCGGCTTGTCGATGCCCATGCCGAAGGCGACAGTGGCCACCATCACCACGCCTTCGCCCTTGATGAACCTGTCCTGATTGGCCTGCCGCGTGGCCGGGTCCAGGCCGGCATGATAGGGCAGCGCGTCCACGCCCTGTTCGGCCAGATATTGCGCGATGGCGTCCACTTTGCCGCGCGACAGGCAATAGATGATACCCGCATCCTCTGGCCGGCGACGCAGGAAATCCAGCAGCTGTCGGCGCTCCTGATCCTTGGGCAGGATGCGGTAGGTGATGTTGGGCCGGTCGAAACTGGCCAGGAACAGCCGCGCCTCGCTCAACCCCAGACGGGCCGCGATGTCGGTACGCGTCTGCGTATCTGCCGTCGCCGTCAGGGCGACGCGCGGCACGTCCGGGAATTTTTCGTGCAGGATGGAAAGCTGGAGATATTCGGGCCGGAAATCATGGCCCCACTGGCTGACGCAATGCGCCTCGTCCAGGGCGAACAGGGCGATGCGCGACCGATCCAGCAGTTCCAGGAAACGCGGCGTCACCAGCCGTTCCGGCGCCACATACAGCAAGTCCAGGTCGCCCCGCTCACAGGCCCGCTCCACCTCCTGCGCCTCCCGCCAGTCCAGCGTGGAGTTGAGATAGGCAGCCCGCACGCCCAATTGGCGCAGCGCATCCACCTGATCGCGCATCAGGGCGATCAGGGGGGAGACGACAATCCCCACGCCGTTCCGCACCAGCGCCGGTATCTGATAACACAGCGACTTGCCCCCGCCCGTGGGCATCAGGACCAAGGCGTCGCCGCCCGCCACCACATGCTCGACAATATCGGCCTGCATGCCGCGAAAGGCCGGATAGCCCCAGACCTTGCGCAACGCATCCTGGGCCGCCTCCAGCGGCGACAGGGCGAAAGTCTCAACAAGGGCGTCGGGCATGGCGCTACGGCTTGGGGTTACATCTGTGTAGGGCTACCAGATGCGGGAGCCGCACACAGGTTTACGGCACCCGCCGTATGGGGTCCAGGGCTTTGACGAGCCTTAGTGATGGCCGTGGCCGCCATGATGACCGTGACCGTGACCACCATCGCCCTCCGGGGCCTTGATGGCGGCGATGCAGAGGGCGGCCAGAACGCTGGCGGCGAAGAACAGGCCGATACCGACGAAGCTCATATCAAATCCTCCAAACCGAATTTCGGCGGCACAGTAGCGGCCCCACTAACAGCGCGCAACAATATGAAGGCGGTTCTGAACCGACCTTGGCGCCGTCCGCATGCCCTTGAAACAACAAAGCGCTATTTTTTGGGGAAAGAATTCTAGATTATTATATTAAATTTTTATAAACTAGTTCCAAATGATAAAAAAGTGTGGAAATATCAAGTTATGCTGAATAAAAATTGGGGTTTACGATCATGGGAAACAATCTTCAGCTCCAGGCAGTCTCTCAACGGCAGTTGGACGAGAATGGAATTGACGCGCACAGCTTCAAAAAGGACTACCTGCCGTCAGGCGTGAGCGTAAGTCTATTTGACATAAAATATGACAAGAATACACGCCTGCTTTATCTGGTACAAAAAAACGATAGCAGTATCATTGTTGAGACTGGAGTCTCGTTCAGCCCCTAAGCCGACATTCTGATATCAGGCTGAGCCGTCACGCCAACAACCATCCCCGCATCAACCCCGTCACCCGCTCCGGCTGTTCCAGTGGCGCCAGATGCCCACAATGCGGCAGCACATGCAGGCTGGCCCCGGGCACCGACGCCGCGATCTCTTCTGACCGGTCGGGCGGCGTCTGCCCGTCATCGGCACCGACAATGACCAGGGTGGGCACCTGGATGGCGGCAAGGTCGGGCCGGCTGTCGGGCCGCGACAGGATGGCAGCCTGCTGCCGGCAGAAGGCGTCGCGGCCCACCCGTTCCGTCATGGCCAGAACGACGCCGCCGATTTCCGGCACCGCCACATGGTCGGGATGCACCTGCGTGGCCAGCAGCCGGGGCGACATGCCCCGGAACTTGCCGATGCGCGCCAGCTTCAGCATCGCCTCCCGCCACTGCCGTTGCTCCATCGTGTCGGGCCGGGCGGATGTGTCCACCAGGCACAGGCGCGTCACCCGGTCCGGCGCGCGTCGCAGAATTTCGAACGCCACATAGCCGCCCATGGACAGGCCGGCCAGCGCGAACCGCGCCGGCGCCTGGGCCAGAACCGCCTCCGCCAGGGCGCCCATCGAGTCTGCCTGTGTCAGGTCGGCGACGGTGCAATCGGCGATGTCGGACAGGTTGCGAACCTGATGCGCCCACAAGGCTTCGTCGCACAACAGGCCCGGCAACAGATAGAGGGGCTGCCTTGCGTGTGGCGTGGGGGGGATCATCGCCCGAAATCCTTGCTCTCAAAGGCCGAAATTGATATCGAAGGCGCGACCGTAATCTATTGTGCTCCCACTGTTCAAATGCAGGGGATGCAGGGTTGCCAGCGGTCGATCCATTATCGCCGCCGACGTCACGGTGTTTTTGTTCGACGTCGCCTCCAGAATGATGAAGGCCTAATGCTGTTCTCGGAACTTGGACTCGGGTCCGAAGTCCTTCGCGCTGTTGAAGAAGTCGGCTATACCACGCCGACGCCGATCCAGGAAAAAGCCATCCCGTGGGTCCTGCAGGGCCGGGATGTGCTGGGCTGCGCCCAAACCGGTACGGGGAAGACCGCTTCCTTTACCCTTCCCATGATCGAAATTCTGGGGCGCGGCCGTGCCAAGGCGCGCATGCCCCGCTCGCTGATCTTGGAGCCGACGCGCGAACTCGCCGCCCAGGTGGCCGAGAATTTCGAGCTATATGGCAAGTACCACAAGCTGAACATGGCCCTGCTGATCGGCGGCGAAAGCTTCGGTGATCAGATCAAGAAGCTGGAACGCGGCGTTGACGTGCTGATCGCCACGCCAGGCCGCATGATGGACCTGTTTGATCGCGGCAATATCCTGCTGACCGACATCAAGGTTCTGGTGATCGACGAGGCCGACCGCATGCTCGACATGGGGTTCATCCCCGATATCGAACGCATCGTCAGCCTGTTGCCGCGTAAGCGTCAGACCCTGTTCTTCAGCGCCACCATGCCGCCGGAGATCAAGCGTCTGGCTGACAAGTTCCTGACCACCCCCGAAGAGGTGTCGGTCAGCGCGCCTGCCAGCACGGCCATCACCGTCGCCCAACATCTGCTGGTGGTGGACGAGGCGGACAAGCGTGAGGCGCTGCGTCGCGTGCTGTCCAGTGATGAGGTGAAGAACGCCTTCATCTTCTGCAATCGCAAGAAGGATATCGCCGTCGTCCATGGCTCGCTGGTCAAGCACGGCTTTAATGCCGGCGCCCTGCATGGCGACATGGTGCAGTCCAAGCGGACCGAAACGTTGGAGGCGTTCAAGGCCGGGACCATCGACCTGCTGGTCTGCTCCGACGTGGCGGCGCGCGGCATCGACATTTCCAATGTCAGCCACGTGTTCAATTTCGATACGCCGCACCATTCTGAAGATTACGTCCACCGTATCGGCCGCACGGGCCGCGCCGGCAAGACGGGCCGCGCCTTCACCATCGCCACACCGGAAGATGGCAAGCTGGTGCAGGCCATCGAGAAACTGATCGGCAAGGAAATCCCCCGCTTCACGGTCGAGGGACTGGAAACCGCCGAACTGTCCTTTGACGCCGATCCGCGCCGCCGTGGCCGGGGAGCGCCGAAGCGGGAAGATGGCCGCCGGGGTGGCCGCGACCGGGGCGAGCGCGCCCCCAAGGCAGAGCGTCCGGTGCATGTGCAGCCGGAAATGGCCGAGGCTGCTATTGAGGCGCACCAGCAGAAGCGCGAACGTCCCGACAACCGGGGCGACCGTCATGAAGGCCGCCAGGAGACCCGCGGTGAGCGCGGTCGCGAACGGTTTGAAAATCGTGGCGAAGCACGTGGCGATAATCGTGGCGAAGCGCGTGGCGACAATCGTGGCGAAGCGCGTGGCGAAAATCGCAACGAGCCGCGTGGTGAAAACCGCAGCGAGCCGCGTGGCGATAACCGTGGCGACCATCGCAGCGAGACCCGCTATGAGGGTCGGGGCGAGTTCCGCCGGGATGAGCATCGTCGCGACGAGTTCCGCCGCGACCGCCGCCCCCGCCGGGATGAGGATGATGACCGTGGCCCGCCCGTCGTCGGCTTTGGCGACGATGTGCCCGCCTTCATCCTGCGTGCCGCCCGCCCGCCCAAGGCATTGGCGGTCGAGGTTGCGGAAGCCTCGGAAGACTGAGCCATGCAGACGATCTTCATCATGGTCAAATGCGATCTCGGCCGCGCTTATGAAGTGGCCGACCTCGCCGTGCAGAGCGTGCCCGAAGTCTCGGAAGTGCATTCCGTTTCCGGGCAGTATGACCTGATGATGAAATGCTTCCTGGAGGATGGGGAGGATATCGGCCATTTCGTGACGGGCCAGATCCAGACCCTGGACGGGGTGAAGGACACCTTCACCATCATCACGTTCAAGGCCTTCAGTTAACGCTGAAGAGCGAACGTTAAGAAGAAGGGCGGCCCCATCCGGGACCGCCCTTTTCATTTGCAGGAGAGTGACCCGCTCAGCCCCGCTGTTTCAGCAGGTCCAGCGCCACATCGACGATCATATCCTCCTGACCGCCCACCATCCGGCGACGGCCCAGTTCCACCAGGATGGCGCGCGTGTCGATGCCATACTCGTTGGCGGCCTTTTCGGCATGGCGCAGGAAGCTGGAATAGACACCGGCATAACCCAGCGCCAAGGTCTCCCGGTCCACCCGCACGGGCCGGTCCTGCAACGGGCGCACCAGATCCTCCGCCGCGTCCATCAGGGCGTTCACGTCGCAGCCATGGTTCCATCCCTTGCGGTCGGCGGCGGCGATGAACACTTCCAGCGGCGCATTGCCCGCCCCCGCCCCCATGCCCGTCAGGCTGGCGTCGATGCGTACCGCCCCTTCCTGCGCGGCCACAATGGAATTGGCCACGCCTAGCGACAAGTTATGGTGGGCATGGACGCCGCGTTGCGTCTCCGGTTTCAGCACCTTGTCATAGGCGCGCAGCCGGTCGCGCACCCCATCCATGTCCAGCGCCCCGCCGCTGTCGGTGACATAGACGCAGTGCGCGCCGTAGCTTTCCATCAGCTTGGCCTGCCCCGCCAGCCGCTCCGGCTCGATCATATGGCTCATCATCAGGAAACCGGCGACATCCATGCCCAGGTCGCGGGCGATGCCGATATGCTGCTTTGAGACATCCGCCTCGGTGCAATGCGTCGCCACCCGCACCGACCGCACACCCAGATCATAGGCGCGGCGTAGTTCGTCCGCCGTGCCCACGCCCGGCAAGATCAGGGTGGTCAGGACCGACCGCGTCAGGACAGAGGCCACCGCCTCCAGCCACTCCCAATCCGTATGCGCGCCGAAACCATAATTGAAGCTGGCACCGGACAGACCATCGCCATGCGCCACCTCAATGGCATCCACGCCGGCCCGGTCCAGCGCCTGGGCAATGGCCTTCACCTGGTCCAGCCCGTACATGTGGCGGATGGCATGCATGCCGTCGCGCAGGGTGACATCCTGGATGTAGAGCTTGTCCGTCTGGGGATTGAAGCCGCTCATGCTGCGTTCCTCCGCGCGGTGATGCGGCGGGCCAGCATGTCGCCCGTCGCCTTGGCCGCCGCCGTCATGATGTCCAGATTACCGGAATAGGGGGCCAGATAGTCGCCAGCCCCTTCCACCTCCAGAAAGATGGAGGTCTTCAGGCCCGTAAACTCACCATGACCGGGGATTTTCAGGCGGCTATTGTCGCCAAACCGTTCGAACTGCACCTCCTGCTTCAAGCGATATCCCGGTACATAGGCCTGAACCTTGGCCACCATGGCCGCCACGGCGGCGCGGATCGTCTCCTCATCCGCCCCTTCCGACAGGGTGAAGATTGTATCGCGCATGATCATGGGCGGTTCGGCGGGGTTCAGGATGATGATGGCCTTGCCGCGCGTGGCCCCGCCCACCTGTTCAATGGCCCGCGCCGTTGTGCGCGTGAACTCATCGATATTGGCGCGCGTGCCGGGGCCGGCGGATTTGGACGCGACCGAGGCCACGATCTCCGCATAATGCACCTTGGCCACACTGGACACGGCGGCCACCATGGGAATGGTCGCCTGCCCGCCGCAGGTCACCATGTTCATGTTGCCATGTTCCAGATGCGCATCCAGGTTCACGGGCGGCACCACGAAGGGGCCGATGGCGGCGGGCGTCAGGTCGATCACCCTCTTGCCATCGGCGCGCAGCGCCGCATCATGCAGCTTGTGCGCATAGGCGGAGGTGGCATCGAACACGATGTCGATCTCCGGATAGCAAGGCAGCGCCCTCAACCCCTCCAGCCCCTCATGCGTGGTCACGACACCGCGTTCGCGCGCCATGGCCAGCCCTTCGGACGCGGCGTCTATGCCGACAACTGCCGCCAGCTCCATGTCCTTGGGACATTTCACCATTTTGATCATCAGATCGGTGCCGATAT
>CALRNG020000046.1:0-12642 GCA_943369495.1 Rhizobium sp. Q54 | reverse complement strand
AGCCCGCGCATGACGCGCTGACGGCGGCCGGGTTCCGGGTGGTGCAGACCCTGGCCGAGGGCGATTATCAGGCAGGCCTCTGCCTGATGACCAAGCATAAGGCCGAAAGTCTGGCCAGCATTGCCCAGGCCTGGGACGCCTTGCCCGTGGGCGGGCTGCTGGTCTGTTCGGGCGATAATGATACGGGTGTCACCAGCCTGATGAAGGCGGTGAAGGAGGCGTTTGGGGAGGTGGAAAGCCTGTCCAAATACCATGCCCGCGTCTTCTGGTGGCGCAAGGGTGCGGGTGAGGCACCGGCTTTGCTGGCCGACTGGCAGGCGGGCGGGGCCGTGCGCCCCGTGGCCGCCACGGGCTTTACCGCCGGTCCGGGCATGCATGGCTGGAACAAGATAGATATCGGGTCGCGCCTGCTGGCGGCACAGTTTCCGGGTGCCATCCGGGGGCGGGTGGCCGATCTGGGGGCGGGCTGGGGCTATCTGTCCGCCGAACTGCTGCGCGCGGCACCGGGGCGCATCACGGGGCTGGACCTCTATGAGGCGGATGCCGCGTCGCTGGCGGCGGCGGCCGTCAATGTGGCCCCGCTGGCCGGCGCGACGGTTCTGAAATACCATTGGGCCGATGTCACGGCGGGCCTGCCGCGTGGCCGGTTCGACTGGGTCATCACCAACCCGCCCTTCCATACGGCCAAGGCCACCGACGTGACCCTGGGCAGCCAGTTCATCACCCGTGCCGCAGAAGCGCTGGGCAGTGGCGGCACCATGCTGCTGGTCGCCAACAAGCACCTGCCCTATGAGGCGGTGGTGGAGAAGCATTTCAAATCCCGCCGGACGGTGGCGGAGGCGGATGGGTTCAAGGTGATTGAGGGGAAGCGGTAGGGAGCGGGCCTATTCATCTTCCCGCCTCATCAGAAGTTCAACGAAGCAGGCGCGGCGTCGGTGGAACAGCAGACAGATCGCCCGCTGCCACCTTCCTTATCCAGGCTTCGACTTCCTCATGCGGAATGCCGCGTGGATCGGCCAACGCTTCTTCCACCGCCGCTGTAAACGCCGCCAATTCGGCTGCGTCCCTGGTCTGCCAGTCAAATTCTGCCTCGGGTGTTTGTACAGGGCGCATCATCATGCTCCGTGGCCGCCCCCATAAACTTGCATTAATCCGGTTGTGTTTCAACCCGCTCCCACGCTCCACGCCGCCTGTGCATTCCCGACCCGCCCCTGTTACGACGGTCCCAGCGCGTGGGCGCATGGCTTCAAGGTAATTGAGGGCAAGCGGTAGGGAGCGGGCCTATTCGTCTTCCTGCCGGGATTGCGCGGCGTGCCAGACGCGGAGGACATCTAGGGAGTTTTCGTCCGGCACGACCCTGTAGACAATGATGTAGGGCTGAACTGTTACCAACTCCCGTGTATCGGGGATCGCACCAACCCGGCCCCGGTAAGGGAAGATAGGCAGATTCTCTGCGGCCTGCCGCAACCGCCTCGACATCCTTGCAGCGGCGGCCGGATTGTCCATGGCGATGTGACTGATCAAGCGGCTCAAGTCTGCCAGCGCGGCGGGCCGCCAGACCACTTTCATCGCTATCGGCACTTTAACTCAGCAAACGAGGGACCGGCATCGGCGCATCAAAGTTGCCGGCTTCCAGTTGCTTGAGCCAAGCGACCACCTCTTCATGCGGAACACCCATCGGGTCCGCCAGCGCCTCTTCCACCGCCGCCTTAAGTGCGGCCAGCTCGGCTTCATCCCTGGGCTGCCAGTCAAATTCTGCTTCGGGTGTTTGTACAGGGCGCATC
Organism: Rhizobium sp. Q54; assembly: GCA_943369495.1. Lineage (GTDB taxonomy): Bacteria > Pseudomonadota > Alphaproteobacteria > Azospirillales > Azospirillaceae > Niveispirillum. The sequence continues at coordinate 10,858 of CALRNG020000046.1, read as the reverse complement.
ATCATGCTCCGTGGCGGTCGCTCATAATCTTGCATTAATCCGGTTGTGTTTCAACCCGCTCCCACGCTCCACGCCGCCTGTGCATTCCCGACCCGTCCGCACTGCCGTTTACGCCTTGGCATCCGGGGCTTATATAAGGCGTCATGACGATACCGTTTTTGAAGATGCACGGGCTTGGCAATGACTTCGTGGTCATCGATGCCCGCACCCGACCCGTCCCCCTGACGGCGGCGCAGGCGCGCGCTATTGGTGACCGCCGGCGGGGGGTGGGGTTTGATCAGTTGATCCTGATCGAACCGCCGCAGGACAAGGCGGCCGACATCTTCATGCGCATCCTGAACCCCGATGGCAGTGAGGCGGGTGCCTGTGGTAATGCCACGCGCTGCGTCGCCTCGCTGGTGGGGGGTGGTTTGGGCCGGGATGAGCTGGTGATCCAGACCATTGCCGGCCTGCTGCGCTGCTGGCTGCATGAAGACGGTACGGTGACCGTCGATATGGGGCCGGCACGGTTGGACTGGCAGCAGATTCCGGTAGCGGAAGCGTGCGACACGCTGCACCTGCCGGCGTCTGCCGGGCCGCTGTCTGACGGTGTCGGCGTCAATATGGGCAATCCGCATGCGGTGCATTTCGTGCCGGATGCCGAAGCCGTGGACTTGACGCAATGGGGTCCGCAACTGGAGCGCCACCCCTTCTTCCCTGACCGCGCCAATATTGAGGTGGTGAGCGTCACCGGCCCCAGGTCGGTGCGCATGCGCGTCTGGGAGCGCGGGGCGGGGATCACCGATGCCTGCGGTTCGGGGGCCTGCGCCGTGGGTGTGGCCGCCATCCGCCGGGGGCTGGTGCAGGGGCGCTGCGTGTCTGTCACCCTGGATGGTGGCGTCCTGACGATCGAATGGCGCGACGACGGCCATGTCCTGATGACGGGGCCGGTCGCCACGTCCTTCGCCGGGACCTTGGGGCCTGAGTTGCTAGGCCCCGAGTTGTTGGGAGAGGCGCTGTGAGCGTCGATACCAGCCTGGCCGAGGCAGAGCATGTGCATGAAAGCGGCGAGGGCGGCCCGCCGGAAGTAACGGGCGGGGCGGGGGAGCCGACGCTGGTTACGTTCGGTTGTCGGCTCAATGCATATGAGTCCGAAGTGATGCGCACGCATGCGCGACAAGCCGGGCTGGATGATGTCGTCATCGTCAATACCTGCGCCGTCACGGCGGAGGCGGAGCGTCAGGCCCGGCAGACCATCCGCCGCCTGCGCCGCGAACGGCCGGGGTCCAAGATCATCGTCACCGGCTGTGCGGCCCAGGTCAGCCCGGAAAAGTTCGCGGCGATGGGCGAGGTCGATCATGTGCTGGGCAATGACGCCAAGCTGACCGCCGCCCCCTGGGCCGAATTCGGCACGGGCAAGGCTGAGCGCGTTGTCGTCAACGATATCATGAGCGTGAAGGAAACCGCCGGCCACCTGATCCAGGGGATGGAGGGGCGCGCGCGGGCCTTTGTACAGGTCCAGAATGGCTGCGACCATCGCTGCACCTTCTGCATCATCCCCTATGGCCGCGGCAATTCCCGGTCGGTGCCGATGGGGGAGATTGTCGCCCAGGTCCGCGCCCTGGTGGAAAGCGGCTATAATGAGGTCGTGCTGACCGGGGTGGACGTCACCTCCTATGGTGCCGATCTGCCGGGTAAGCCCTCTTTGGGGCAGATGGTGCGGCGTCTGCTGGCCCTGGTGCCCGATCTGCCGCGCCTGCGCCTGTCCAGCCTCGACGCGGTGGAGATGGATGATGATCTCTGGCGTCTGGTGGCCGAAGAGCCCCGCCTGATGCCGCATCTGCACCTTTCGCTTCAGGCCGGTGACGACATGATCCTGAAGCGCATGAAGCGCCGGCATCTGCGCGGCGACGCGATTGCCTTTGCCGAAAAGGCGCGGGCCTTGCGCCCCGATATGGTTTTCGGCGCCGACATAATTGCCGGTTTTCCGACCGAAACCGAGGAGATGTTCCAGAACAGCCTGGATATCGTGGAACAGTGCGGCCTGACCTGGCTGCATGTGTTCCCCTACAGCCCGCGCCCCGGCACGCCGGCTGCCAAGATGCCGCAGGTTCCAGGTCCCATCCGTAAGGAACGTGCCGCCCGCCTGCGTGCCGCAGGTGAGGGGCAGGTGGCCCGCTATCTGTTGTCACAGGTGGGTCGTTCCGCCAACGTATTGATCGAACGTCCGGGCCTGGGCCGTAATGAGGGCTTTGCCGAGGTGGCGGCTCCCAATCATTATGAACCCGGAACGATTATCCGCTGCACCATCACCGGCGTGGCCGGAACCCAACTGACCGCGCGAGTCCTCGTCTGATGCTGAACTGGTTCAAGAAGAAGCCGACCCAAGACACCCCGGCCCCGCAGCCGGAGCCCGCACCGGCACCGGTGGTGGAAGAGGTCGCAGTGGAAGCCGTCGAGGTGCCGGTGATTGTCGCGGCGGAACCCGTGGTTGAGCCGGTGCCGGTGGCGGAGGCGATACCCGAGCTGGAGGACAAGCCGGAGAAGAAAAGCTGGTTCTCCCGCTTGAAGGATGGCCTGTCCAAATCCACCAGCCGCCTGACCGAGGGCATCACCGGGATCTTCACGAAGAAAAAGCTGGATGATGAGGCGCTGGAGGAGCTGGAAGAGCTGCTGATCCGGGCTGATCTTGGCCCCGTCACGGCGGCCCGGCTGACCGCCGGTCTGGCCAAAACGCGGTTCGGCAAGGAAGTGTCGGCGGAGGAGGTGAAGGATTACCTCGCCACCGAATTGCAGAAGATTGTGGAGCCGGTGGCCCAGCCGCTGGTCATTGATCCGTCGAAGAAGCCGCACATCATCCTGCTGGTCGGCGTCAACGGTACCGGCAAGACCACCACCATTGGCAAGCTGGCGCGCCAGTTCCGGGACGAGGGCAAGAATGTCTGGCTGGCCGCCGGTGACACGTTCCGCGCCGCCGCCGTGGCACAGTTGAAGGTCTGGGGCGAGCGCACGGGCTGCCCCGTCGTGTCCCGCGACACGGGTGCCGATGCGGCGGGCCTTGCCTATGACGCCGTCGAACAGGCCACCAAGGCCGGGGCGGATGTGCTGCTGATCGATACGGCGGGCCGGTTGCAGAACAAGGCTGGCCTGATGGAAGAGCTGCGCAAGATCGTGCGCGTCATCAAGAAGCTGAACCCCGAGGCACCGCACACCACCCTGTTGACGCTGGACGCCACCACGGGCCAGAACGCGCATAGCCAGATTGAGGTGTTCAAGGACATGGTGGCCATTAATGGCCTTGTCCTGACCAAGCTGGACGGGTCGGCGCGCGGCGGTGTGCTGGTGGCCCTGGCGGAGAAGTTCAAGCTGCCCGTCCATGCCATCGGCGTGGGCGAGGGCGTCTATGACCTGCGTCCGTTTGAGGCGCGGGGCTTCACCCGCGCCCTGGTCGGGTTGGAGTAACCAGAGCGCCACCCGTCCGGTCGGGCACCTTGCCGCGCCGGCAGGCGTCGGAGCAATATTTCACCTGTTCCCAGTCGCGTGCCCATTTGCGCCGCCAGGTGAAGGGCCGACCGCATTGGATGCAGGTCTTGGTCGGCAGGTTGGTCTTGTGATGCATGATGGTCCTGTCAGGCGCGTTGCCCCTGACATGGCGCGCGGTTAACCGGCGGCCAGCCCCTCGCGCCGCCCATGGCGCAGATTTTCCGCCAGTGCGCCGACGCCGATGGCGGCAATCAGGGTCAGGGCGCAAAGGCCCGCAACCGGAACCAGGGGCAGGGCGGCCATGATGAGGGCGGCCAGGGCATAGCGGCGCAGCAGTTGAGCCGCCGTTTCCCGCTCCCGCCCCAATTCCCGCCGTCTGATCATTACCGCCAGCGCGAACCCGGTAATGACAATGCCCACCGGCAGGGCCAGCAGCCACAGGCCCAGCATCAGCACGCCCAGCGGAATGCCGATCACGCTGATCATCAGCAGGCCCAGCAGCACCGGCGACAGCAGCAGGATGGCCCCGCCCAGCAGCAGATGGCGCAGCGGATGGCGCGGCATGGCATCCGCCGCGCGCAGTACCGGCCCCGGCAGCAGCCATAGCAACGCGACACCCAGCAGGAACAGGGCCAGCGCCTTGCCCAGGCTGCCCAGGATTGTGGGGTCATCATCAGGTGCCGACTGGTAATGGTGGCGGACGGTACCGCCGATCTCCACCCCCGCCGGCACTTCCACGGCCATAGGGCCGTTATGGCGCAGGTCGCCCTGGATCGTGGCCCCCGGACGCAGTTCCAGCATGCCCGACGTGACCTCCAGGTCGCCCGCCACTCGACCGGCCACGATGACGCGGTCGCCCGTCAGGTGGGCGTCGCCCCCCACCTGGCCGGACAGCGTCACCTCGCTCCCATTGGCCACAAGATCACCGGCAATGCGGGCAGTGGGGCCGATGGTCAACTCGCCTGCGTTCAGCAACGCATCGCCCGCCACATCGGACAGCAGCGATAGGTCGAAACCGATGGCGGCCAGATCGCCCTCTATCGCCCCCTTCACGGCCAGGTCAAAACCAGCCAGCAGCGCATCCCCCGATATCGGCGCCGTTATGCGCAGGTCGAGACCTGCCGCGACTACATCACCCGCCACCGGCGCATCGATCGTGACAGAACGACCCGCCGCCACCAGATCGTCGGTCACCGGGGCGATCAACCGTATCTCCGCACCCGTTTGCAGCTCGGCACCCGCCCAGGCCGGACCGCACAGGCTCAGCAACAGGGTGGCTTGGATCAGGATACGGGCAAACATCGGGGCTTCCTGCCTTCCGGGGCATCGTGCGGACACTTGATGATCGGGTGATTATCGCCGTGGGCCAAGGTCCACCGGCCCCAATCCATCGGGGTTCCACCTTGATACAGGTCAGTTACAAGACGGGGCCGGGTCCTGTACTGCAACGCCATATGGGGTTGATCGGGGGCGGGTTCCACCGCACCCTTCGCTTCTGTGCAATGCGGGATGGGGGTGGTGATGGCTCTGTTCGATCTTTCCGGCAAGCGTGGTCTGGTGGTGGGCATCGCCAATGGCGCCTCCATCGCCTATGGCTGCGCCAAGGCCTTTCGGGCGCAAGGTGCGGATCTGGCTGTCACCTACCTGAACGAAAAGGCAGAGCCGCATGTGCGGCCCTTGGCCGAAGAGTTGGGCGCTTGCCTGTTTCTGCCCTGCGATGTCCGGGAGCCAGGGCAGTTGGAAACCGTATTCGAGAAGGTGGAAGCCGAATGGGGCAAGCTGGATTTTCTGCTGCATTCCATCGCCTTTGCCCCGCGCGACGATCTGCATGCCCGCGTGGTGGATAGCAGCCGCGACGGGTTCCTGATGGCCATGGATGTGTCGGTCCATTCCTTCATCCGCATGGCCAAGCTGGCCGAGCCCTTGATGAAGGATGGCGGCTGCCTGATGAATGTCAGCTTCTACGGCTCTGAAAAGGTGGTGGAGCATTACAATCTGATGGGGCCGGTCAAGGCAGCGCTGGAGGCCGTGACGCGGTATCTGGCGGCGGAACTGGGGTCCAAGGGCATCCGCGTCCACAGCCTGTCGCCCGGACCGCTGAAGACACGGGCCGCCAGCGGCATCGACCGGTTCGACGAATTGCTGGCGCGTGCCGCCGAGCGGGCGCCGATGCGCAATCAGGTGACGATTGAGGATGTCGGCGCCTATGCGGCCTTTCTGGCCAGTGACGGCGCGCACGCCGTTACCGGATCTGTGCCCTATATTGACGGCGGCTATAACATTGTGGGCTGAAGGGCAACGACGATGACGATCCTGGTGACGGGTAGCGCTGGCCATCTGGGCGAGGCACTGGTGCGCACATGGCGGGCGGCTGGGCGTGCCGTCATGGGGCTGGACATTAAGCCATCGCCCTTCACCGATCATGTCGGCTCCATCACTGACCGGGCCTTTCTGACGCGGCACATGCGGGGTGTGCGGTACGTGCTGCACGCCGCCACCCTGCACAAGCCGCATGTGGCCACCCACAGCCAGCAGGATTTCATCGATACCAACATTGCCGGCACCCTGGCTTTGCTGGAGGTGGCAAAGGCAGCCGGCGTGAAGGGTTTCATCTTCACCAGCACCACCAGCGCCTTCGGCGCCGCCCTGACCCCGGCGGCGGGGGAGCCGGCGGCCTGGGTGACGGAGGATGTCACGCCCATCCCCCGCAATATTTATGGCGTCAGCAAGGTGGCGGCGGAAAGCCTGTGCGAGCTTCACGCGCGTCGCCAGGGCATGCCGGTGATCATCCTGCGCACCTCGCGTTTCTTTCCCGAAAGGGACGATGATGCGGAGATGCGGTCCCGCTACAGCCTGGAGAACGCACAGGCGGTGGAACTGCTCTATCGCCGTGTCGATATCGCCGATGTTGTCAGCGCGCATGAGTGCGCACTGGAACGGGTGGGCGAGGTCGGCTTCGGTCGCTACATCATCTCCGCGCCGCCGCCCTTCGTGCCTGGTGATGCGGCCGAACTGCGCCGGGACATGCCCGCGGTCCTGCACCGCTATCATCCGGACGCGGCCGGCCTGTTCGCGGCCCGCAGCTGGTCGCTGTTTCCCGGTATCGACCGCGTCTATGACAGCACCCTGGCCGTGCGGGCGTTGGGCTGGCGGCCGCGATACGGCTTCGCCCATGTCCTGGACAGTTTACGTCGGGGCGCTGATTTCCGCTCCGATCTGGGGCTGGCTGTTGGCGGTAAGGGTTATCACGACCGGGTCTTCAGCGAGGGTCCCTATCCCGTGTGACAGCATGCCCGGGCCGGCGTGCATGCGGGGTGCCCAAAGCGCGCGGGATGTGGTATCAAGCCGCCAGTTTCAGCCCATATATCAAAACGATACAGCAAGGCGTTCCTCATGGCCGGTCATAGCCAATTCAAGAACATCATGCATCGCAAGGGCGCGCAGGACGCCAAGCGGTCGAAGATCTTCAACAAGCTGGCGCGCGAAATCACCGTCGCGGCGAAGTCGGGCCTGCCCGATCCGGCCATGAACCCGCGCCTGCGTGCCGCCATCCAGGCGGGCCGCGCCCAGAACTTGCCCAAGGACCGCATCGACCGGGCCATCAAGATGGGCATTCCCGGCAGCGCCGATGATACGAACTATGATGAGGTGCGGTACGAGGGCTATGGCCCTGGCGGTATCGCCCTGATCGTGGAAGCGCTGACCGACAACCGCAACCGCACGGCCTCGGAAGTGCGCTCCGCCTTCACCAAGCATGGCGGGTCGCTGGGCGAAACCAATTCGGTGTCGTTCATGTTCAACCGTATCGGGCAGGTCACCTATCCAGCCAGTGCCGCGTCGGCGGATGACATGCTGGAAGCGGCCATCGAGGCGGGGGCCGAGGATGTGCAGTCCGACGACCATGGCCATTCCATCATCACCGGCACCGATACGCTGGGTGAAGTGCGCGACGCGCTGGAAGCTAAGTTCGGCGCGCCGGAAAGCGCCAAGCTGACCTGGACGCCGCTGAACCTGCTGCCGGTGACGGCGGAGGACACGGCCCAAACGCTGCTGAAGCTGCTGGACGTGCTGGAAGACAATGACGATGTCCAGACGGTGCTGGGCAATTTCGACATTCCGGCCGAGCTGCTGGAAAAGCTGGGCTGATCGCCATGGCTGGGGCCATTGACCATGGCCCCAGCAGGCCGATGACCATCGGCCCGGCACCCCATGGTGCCGTAAGCCCAAGCCGCCGGATGGCGGCGCCCGGCGCTTGAGGGGACGGTGTAATGATGGCGGGACAGGTACCCGTGCGTATCCTGGGGCTGGACCCCGGTCTTCGCCATCTGGGCTGGGGCGTCATCGACGTCGCCGGCAACCGGTTGAGCCACATCGCCGATGGCACCATCCATACCGATAGCGGCGATGATCTGGCCAAGCGGCTGCTGGAGCTGCATGAAGGCATTGCCGCCGTCATCGCGCAGTGGCAGCCGGACGAGGCGGCGGTGGAAGAGACGCTGTCCAACGTCAACCCATCCTCCACCCTGAAACTGGGTATGGCGCGCGGCATTGCCCTGTTCAGTGCCGCCAAGGCTGGCCTACCCGTGGAACAATATCTTCCCATGGCGGTGAAGAAATCTGTGGTGGGCACCGGCCATGCCGACAAGGTGCAGGTGCAGCACATGGTGAAAATGCTGCTGCCGGGCTTTCAACGCTCCACGGCGGACGCCGCCGACGCCCTGGCCGTGGCCATCTGCCACGCCCATCATGCGCAGACGCGACGCAAGGTGGACAATGCCATTCTGGGGATCAGACGGTAGGGGTTGTTGTTCTGTGCGTGGTGCGTAGAATTCTTCCCAACACGGAAGAAAGAGCTGCCCCTTGTCGCTCAATATAAAGTCTCAAGAGCTGGAACGCGACATTCGGCGCTTGGCCGAATTGACGGGCGAAACCCTGACAGAGGCACTGCATCAGGCTGTGCGCGAACGGCTGCGGGATCTCTCAAACGAAGAGGCAATCAGCGAGGAACGTTCGATTGAGCAACGCTGAGAACCGTATGAAGTTGCTATTTTGTTCATATCGTATAGAATTCTTCCTTCGCAGGAAGAAAGGGCCATCCCATGGCGCTCAACATCAAGTCCCCCGATACGGAACGTGACGTCCGGCAACTGGCGGAACTGACAGGCGAGAGCCTGACAGAAGCCGTGCACCAAGCCGTGCGTGAGCGGCTGGAGCGCGTGGGGCGGCAGTCGCGTCGTATGGATGAGGCACGGTGGGAGCGGGTAGAGGCGATCGTGGCGCGTGCCCAGGCCATCGCGCAGAACCATGACCTGACCGAGGATGAAATCCTCGGCTATGACGTTATGGAAGGACTGCGCGATGACAACGCGGATCGCCATTGATACGTCAGCCATCTACGCGATCCTGTGCGGGGAGGCGGATGCTCTTCTGCATCTCAGTGCCATCCGCCGGGCACAGGGATTGCTTATGTCAGCCCTGTCGGCTTTCGAATGCCGCTCTGTTTTGCTGCGTCGTTTCAACATGTCAAAAGTCTGGGAGTTCGACGCCTTCCTGGAGGAAACGGGAACGCAGCTTCTGCCGTTCGATGATGAGCAGGCTGTGGTCGCGTTCACTGCCTATGGTCGCTTCGGTCGGGGTTCGGGCCATAAGGCCCAGCTGAATTATGGTGACTGTGCCTCTTACGCCCTGTCCCGTTCCGCCGGTGCCCCCCTGCTGTTTAAAGGCAAAGATTTCATCCATACCGACATCATCGCGGCGCTGCCCCTGCTGGTGCCCGAGGCAGGAGTTAGCCAATGATCGCGAAATTGTCCGGGCTGCTGGACAGCACGGGCCTGGATTGGGCCATCATCGATGTGAACGGGGTCGGCTATCTGATCGCCGCCTCCACCCGCACCCTGCGCCGGCTGGGCAGCAATGGCAGCGCCGTGTCGGTCCATACCGAGATGTGGGTGTCGGAAGACAAGATGGCGCTCTATGGCTTTGCCGATATTGGCGAGCGGGACTGGTTCCGCCTGCTGACGACCGTACAGGGGGTGGGGGCGCGCGTGGCGCTGAACATCCTGTCGGTGCTGGCGCCCGACCGCCTGACCTCGGCCATCGCGGCCCAGGACAAGACGACGCTCTGCGAGGCAGATGGGGTGGGGCCGAAACTGGCTGCCCGAATTTTGAACGAATTGAAGGATAAGGTGGCCACGCTCGCCACCGGCCCGGTGGCGGCCACACAGGTTCAAGGCACGGCGGCACAACCCGCCGTGAGTACGGCAGTTGGGGACGCGGTGTCGGCGCTGGTCAATCTTGGATATAAGCGGATCGAGGCGTTCACCGCCGTCAACAAGGCCGCCCAGAGCCTCGGCGCCGAGGCTGATGTCTCCGCCCTGATCCGGGCGGGCCTGAAGGAATTGAGCCAGTGAGCCGCAAGCCCAAGCCGGAGGCGGCCCCCTCGAAGCCTGAGCGCATGGTGGAACAGGACCGGATCGGCGGCGACGCCAGTGCCGAAAGTTCCATCCGTCCGCTGTCGCTGGCGGAGTTTATCGGCCAGAAACAGGTGCGCGAAAACCTAGCCCTGTTCATCCAGGCGGCCAAGGGGCGCGGTGAGGCGCTGGACCATGTGCTGCTGTTCGGGCCGCCCGGTCTGGGCAAGACGACGCTGGCGCAGATCGTCGCCAAGGAACTGAATGTCGGATTTCGCGCTACCTCCGGCCCCGTCATCGCGCGGGCCGGTGATCTGGCGGCCCTGCTGACCAATTTGCAGCCGCATGACGTGCTGTTCATCGATGAAATCCACCGCCTGTCCCCGGCGGTGGAGGAAATCCTCTATCCCGCGATGGAGGATTTCCAGCTGGACCTGATCATTGGCGAAGGCCCGGCGGCGCGTTCTGTGCGCATCGACCTGCCGCCCTTCACCCTGGTGGGCGCCACCACGCGGTCGGGCCTGATCACAAGGCCGCTGCGGGAGCGGTTCGGCATTCCGCTGCGCATGCAGTTTTACGAGCCGGAAGAATTGCAGCTCATCGTCAGCCGGGGTGCCCGCATCCTGGGCGTGGAGATGACGGACGAAGGGGCGCTGGAAGTCGCGCGCCGGTCGCGGGGCACGCCGCGCGTGGCGGGCCGCCTGCTGCGCCGGGTGCGGGACATTTGTGGTGTGCAGGGTCTGGCGCTGGTCGATGCCAAGGCCGCCGACCGGGCGCTGACACGGCTGGAGGTTGACCGGCTGGGTTTTGACGCCATGGACCGGCGCTACCTTTCCTGCATCGCCGACCATTATGGCGGTGGGCCGGTAGGGGTGGAAACGCTGGGCGCGGCGCTGGGTGAGCAGCGGGACGTGCTGGAAGAAACCATCGAACCCTATCTGATCCAACAAGGGTTGTTGCAGCGCACACCGCGCGGGCGCATGTTG